>NZ_JAUBOX010000049.1:8303-55762 GCF_036700445.1 Microcoleus sp. T3_B1 | reverse complement strand
ACAACTCCGACAAGTCCAACTCCAACAACTCCGACAACTCCGACAACTCCAACAACTCCGACAACTCCGACAACTCCGACAACTCCAACAACTCCAACAACTCCGACAACTCCGACAACTCCAACAACTCCGACAAGTCCAACTCCAACAACTCCGACAAGTCCAACAACTCCGACAAGTCCAACTCCAACAACTCCGACAAGTCCAACTCCAACAACTCCGACAACTCCGACAACTCCAACAACTCCGACAACTCCGACAACTCCAACTCCAACAACTCCGACAAGTCCGACAACTCCAACTCCAACTCCAACAACTCCGACAAGTCCGACAACTCCGACTCCGACAAGTCCGACTCCGGGGATAATATTGGGAACTCCCGGCGATGATGCCCTCCAAGGTAGCGCCCAAAACGACACCATCGACGGCCTCGGAGGCGACGATGACATCTTCGGTGGGGAAGGAAATGACTCCCTCTCTGGCGATGCCGGCGATGACTACTTAAATGGCGAGGAAGGTGACGACAGCCTCTTTGGCGGCGCGGGAAATGACTTCCTAGAAGATGAATTGGGCAATAACTTGCTCTCCGGCGGCGACGGCGATGACGAAGTTTTGGGCGGCAACGGTGCCGACACCCTCACAGGAGATGCCGGCGATGACTACTTAAATGGCAACGAAGGTAACGACAGCCTAATTGGCGGCGCGGGAAATGACATCCTAGAAGATGAATTGGGCAATAATTTGCTCTCCGGCGGCGACGGCAATGACGAAGTTGTAGGCGGCCGCGGTGCCGACACCCTCACAGGAGATGCCGGCGATGACTCCCTTACAGGGGACGAAGGCAATGACTCTATTTCTGGCGGTGTCGGCAACGATATTGCAGATGGGGGTGACGGCAACGATACCCTAGAAGGCGGTGACGGCAATGACGAACTAAGCGGTGGCGAAGATAACGACAGCCTCAACGGCGGCGTTGGCAATGACGAACTCTACGGAGATGACGGTAACGATACCCTAGAAGGTGGTGGCGGTGCCGATAGTCTAGAAGGCGGCACCGGCGATGACTTCTACGTGTTAAATGGTACTTCCGCAGGGGGCAATGTCATTGCTGACGACAGCGGCACCGATAGTCTAACTCTCAATGGTCTCACGCTGGCGATCGGCTTGGCCGCCGGTACGGCAGGCGTGACGCGGGGCGGCGAATTCGATACCGACTTGCTAATTGACCTCAACAAAGACGGGATTTTTAACGCAACTGACGACTTGTTGATTCTTGACTTCTTCGCTGAACCAAATCTGGAACAAGGAGATGGTTTTATCGAACAAGTTGGCAATCTCTCAGGGGACGCCATTCTCAAGAGTTTCCCGTTGAAGGCGACGCCCGACCCGGATTTCCTTCCAGGTGGTGGCGGCGATGACAGCATCGACGGATTGGCGGGCAACGATGAGATTGAGGGCAATCAAGGCAATGATTCGCTGTTCGGCAACGCTGGCAATGATGTGCTCAACGGCGACGAACTCATTACGATTAGTGAGGCGGGCGGTGACGTAATTCTCGGTACGGGGATTGGGAATGACTATCTCGACGGCGGGGATGGCGACGACACCCTCGACGGCGGCGAAGGTAACGATACTCTGGTAGGCGCTGCCGGTGACGACAGCCTGTGGGGCGGTGAAGGTACTGACATTATCAATGGAGGAGATGGCAAAGATTCTCTGTACGGGGCTGAAGGGAATGACAGTTTGTTGGGCGGTGCCGACAATGACTTTTTGTTCGGAAACGAGGACAATGATACTCTCGACGGCGGCGATGGAGATGATTCTCTAGTTGGCGGTTTGGGCAATGACAGCATCGTCGGCGGTGCCGGTATCGATACGGTGTCTTATGCTACTCTGCTGAGTCCTGTAAATATCAATCTCGCGGCGGGAAGTTCCACAGCCGAAGGTACTGATACTCTCACCGGTATCGAAGTTATCATCGGTACAGCTTTGCCTGATACTATCACTGGCAGCAGCAGCGATGAAAGCCTCATCGGTAACGGCGGTGCCGACATCCTCACCGGTGGCGGTGGCAACGATACCTTTATCCTCGACCCCGCAACAGCCGCTGGTAGCAAAATTCAAGGCGCTGCCGGCACTGACAACCTCGTTCTCCCGGATACTACCTTAGTTACATCTCTGACGAACGGTTCAGTAGGAATCGGTCGCAGCGGTACTAGCTTAGTAGTAGACGTGAATAAAGACGGTCAAATCAACCTCGCTAACGACCTCGAACTTCTCAATTTCTTTGATGCTACTAGCAATATTCCGGGTACTGGATTCATCGAAAATGTTGCAGGTGTCTCCGGCAATACAATTCTCTCTCGCTTTGCCACCGTACCTGTATTCAAACCCCCACTCACAACCACACCCACACCCACACCAACTCCCACACCTGACGGCCCCCAAATTTTAACACCGGCAATTGGGATTCCGAGTCCGAATACTACCGTTGATTCTACTTTCAGTGGCGGGCCGCTTAGCGATTTGTTCTTCGGAACTCCGCAGGCTGACGCACTGGATGGTTTAGCTGGAAACGATACGATTTCCGGCTTAGATGGTGCTGATAATATCCAGGGCAATGACGGCGAAGATTCGCTATTGGGCAATGCTGGCACCGACTTGATCGATGCTGGAAATGGCAATGATATTGTTTACGGCGGTAAAGCTTCCGACGGCATCTTAGGTGGCGGCGGTAATGATTCGCTGTACGCAAATAAAGGCTTGGATGTTGCTTTGGGAGGAGACGGTAACGATATAATTTTTGGCGGGAAGGGCGATGATTCTCTCGGCGGTGATGCGGGAGATGACAGCATTTTCGGTCAGTTAGATAAGGATTTCTTGCTGGGCGGCAGCGGTAATGATGTTGTCAGCGGTGGCGAAGGAGATGATACTTTAGCAGGTATCGATCCGAGTGCTACTAATCCTGGAATTGGGGAGTTTGATACTTTGACTGGCGGGGAAGGTAAAGACCGTTTCTTGCTGGGAGATAGTGATAAAATCTACTACTCTGGTGATGGTAATGCTGTGATTAGTGACTTTAATTCTGCTGAGGATGCGATCGTCCTTTCGGGAATTAAGGGCAATTATTCGCTGTCGGTTTCGGGGAATGCGACTAGCATTTTCCTCAAGAAACCCGGTGAATCCGATGATTTAATTGCCACGGTGCAAGGGGTGATGGATTTGAATCTGGATCAACCTTATTTCACTTTCATTTAGAAGCGGCTTTTTTTAACCGCAGATACACGTAGATTAACGCAGATGAATTTTACCATTTTGCGTTGATCTGCGTTTTTTTACCCTTTCCCACTCTATTCAGAGTGCCGTACCAGTCAAAATTTATCACTTCAAACCGATTGAATTCAAGGATGATTTCCTCCTATTCTACGGTTGATATTCCGCAAAAATTTCAATTTTTCCCACAATGTTTTGATTGAATTGAGCCAATTCTTCTGCCGGAATCCAATATTCTTGATGAATCGAACTGCCGACAGTTTGGACGGGATATTTTTTTAAGAATTCAGCCAAAACTCGAAACCGGGTTACATAGCCGAAATATCCCGATGCTGCATCTCTTGTATTCCAATCTCGTGCAATTTGTATAGCATATGCTTTGTGGAGTACGGGATAAAAAATAGGCTGAAAAGACAGTCGCGGCGGAAATGCCAGAAAATCGCTTTCTTTAATCAGTTCCATTTCTTTTTTGCCGACGGCTCGGAACAGCGTTACTGTCTCTTTATCTGATATATTGATATTTTTAAACCAAGCTTTCCAACCGTCCCAATTGTGAACTATTTTAGCCAATTCAGCGTAACCGGCTGCGCGGGGATGGGAAACGTCATTTTCGGTAAGTTCTTTATGCCAAATTTCCGAGTTTTGCAGCGGGGTGCAAACATCTAGATAAGGCACATTTAACTCGTTGCAAACTTGAGAAAACTGTTCGGATAAGTTGGCAATCCGCCTTGTGCGATCGGCATCGATAACTGGCGGTGGCCCTACCATTAATACTGGAAATATTTCTTTGGCTGACGTGAGAATACAGCGAGCATTTTCAATTGATTTTTCAACTTCTATGCGATTTTTTTCGTTTTCTCGGTAAGTGTCGTTGACGCCAAAGGAAAATACTATTCTGCCGTCGCCATAGTGAGGTAAGCGGCGAGAAACTTCGTTGAACCAACGAGTTTCTATATCGGCACTGGTTTCTCCCCTTATTCCTAAATTGTAGTAGGTAATATCGTGTCCTTGTCCGCAAGCGGCCGCGCAAATCCGTCCTGTCCAACCGAGACATTTGGGATCGCAAGTACCGTTTACAAAAGAATCGCCGATAAAACAAATACGCATATTATGTATGGGAAGTGGGAATGGAGAATTGTTGACTGTTGACTGTTGACTGTTAACTGTTGACTGTTGACTGTTGACTGATGATTGATGACAACTAACAACTGACAACTAACAACTGACAACTGACAACTGACAACTAACAACTGACAACTGACAACTAACAACTGCCAACTGACAACTGACAACGGCCAACTGCCAACTGACTTTAATTCTTGCCGATGACGGACAATCCCTCTACAATTAGAGACGGTGTTTCGCAAGAACCGTTCCACTCGGAGTCTCCTCCCAATTCTACTAATTGTTTGAGGACGTTGTAGACGTTGCCAGCTACCATTGTGTCTTTGATTCTGCCGACTATTTGACCTTTTTTGACTCGGTAGCCGAGATCGACATTAATTGAAAAATCGCCGGAAATTCCGGCACTGCCGCCAAGCATTTGATCGACTACAATCCCGTCGTCTAATTTAGCGATTAAATCTATTAGCGAAAGCGAACCTGGTTTAATCAAAACATTGAACAAACTCGGCGTGGGATAGCTGCCCAAACCTGGGCGAAATCCGTTGCCGGTGGTGCCGCTGCCCAAGGCTCGACCGGTGGTACGATCGGTATAAAATAGCTGCAACACTCCGCTGTTGATAAAGACGATCGCCCGCGTGGGAGTACCTTCGTCATCAAAAGGACAGCTATAGGGCCCGATATCCGGCTGCTGCGAGAGGGTGACAAGCGGCGATGTCACTTGTTGGCCTAATCGATCGCTCCAAGGCGAAGCGCCTTCGAGTACCTGTTTGCCGTTCAACGCCGCACAGACAGTCCCCCACAGCAAGTCGGCTGCTTTGGCTGTAAACAGCACCGGCACGCGGCCCGTGGCGGGGGCTACATTGTCTTTCGCCCATTCTAAACGCTGCAAAACCCGCTTGGCGCTGGTGTTTAAGTCCAGGGTGCCGCGTTCGGTTTCGCCTTCCCAAATGTTGAGGAAATCTTCGCCCCGCACTAATTCTGCTGATAAGTAACCGCTGAGGGTGGTGTCGGTGTGACTGGAATCCAAGCCTTTGGTGTTCACCAAGCGGGTGCTTTCGATTTCGCAGTCGAGTTCGGCGGTGCAGAGGCTTTCTGGATAGGCTTCGCGGACGATCGCGATCGCCTCTTTGCCCCAGTTTACTAGCTGTTCGGCCGGCACCGACACTCCGCGATCGGGATAAACAACTTTCTCACCTGTGCCAAGTTCGATGGTTTCCGGTTCGTTAAGTTGCGAAAGCGCGATCGCCCTATCCACCAAAATTTGCAGTTCCACAGGCCCGTAGGCCACCGCCAAACCCGGCCGCCCATCCCGCCACAGCCGCAGTGCAATGCCTTCTGCTTGGGCGGTTTCTAGCTGTTTGAGGCGGTTTGCTTCAAAAAATACCGGCCGTGAGAGCGATTGCGATTCCAATACCTCAGCAGCTTCTGCACCTGCTTTGGTGGCTAGTTCTAACAGTTGTTCTGCTGATTGGTGATTGGTCATTGTTCTCGGTGGTTGGTAATTAGTCAGTTGGCAGTTGGCAGTTGGCAGTTGTCAGTTGGCAGTTGTCAGTTGGCAGTTGGCAGTTGGCAGTTGGCATTAGTCAGTAGTTATTAGTTATAGCCTTTCTCAGTAACATGAGATGTTCGTAGAGCATAGGCCTCGCGGGTCTTGGACTGAAAAGCATACCTCAATTATTTGAGAACCGCTATATGAGTTATTCGTTATTAGTCAATCTAGCTGTTAACGCTAGACTAAATAACGGTAGATTATTAACTCCTACTAACAACTAACAACTGACTACTAACAACTGACTACTAACAACTAACCACTAACAACTGACTACTAACAACTGACTGATGACTAATAACTAATAACTAATGACTAAATAGTTAGTTCGTGCAGCAGCCAAAATCCTGCAAAAGATTCCGATTCGGGATTCGACTGAATTGCTAAGAAATGTACTTTTTTTGCTTGGTTTTTCGCGGCTTCAAATCCTTTCGCTTCTCTCTCAGTTGCTGCGTCTCTGAGATTAGCTAAAATCCAGCGATCGTTAGCTCCCGTATCTAACACCAGCCTAGCGGGTGGGCCGCTCTCAAATTTCAGGAAAGCCAACTCCAAGCCCGACATCCAACCTGCCAAAGCTGTTGCTCTCGACGAGTAGATAATTAGTCCCGGAATTTGCGTTTCTGGGGCGAGGCGTGTCATCGGCAGTCCGAAAGCTTCGCCAAATCCGATATCCCACTCGGACATTTCGTCAAAAGCTGCGATCGGCAAACTCACAAACGCCCATTTTTCGCCGATTAAAGCATCCGGCAGCGCAACAGGCGTTTCGGGTATAAATTGAACACTCGGGTTCACAACCGGTTGATAGCCCGGTTCGGCGGGATAAACGTCTTGCATCCGTTCTTCCAGCCACAGGCTGAGGGCGAGGGTGCGGCGGCTGCAGGCGGCGGGAATGTCCAAGTCATCGCAGGCTTTGGTAATCATGTTCGCCATTTGGCGGCGGAAAAAGCGGATTTTTTCAGGTCGTTTCGGTGCTGCGGCGATCGCCTCTTTAATTGCACCCGCCAGCCACAGGGAATTTACGGTAGAACTGGAGCAGAATTGCGAGTAGCGAAACAGAGATTCGGCCTTGTCGCCTACATTCAGCGGGCTTTCGCAGATCAACACTTCCCATTTTTTTTTCTCTCGCTCGTCTATGATTGGACGGCTGTAAAAGTCGAGTTCCCAAATAGTAGCCATGCCGCGCTGTTAAAAATTAATCCTTTCTCATGTTACCGGACAGCGGGCAAGTTTCTGATTCTGACCATATAAGGCTGATTTTCACTTTCAAGGGCGATCGCACTTTCCCAAAGATTCCCACTTTCCCTTGCAGCTTCCCGTGTAATTTTTTGCAGCAGTGCACAACCGGAAGCATTAGCAACTCTTCGGAGAACTGTCGCGGAGCAATCTCAACACGCGATCGTTTGTTAAACTTGTGCAAGCCAGGGAAAACAAACAGTATAGCTTGATTCCATGAGACAAATCATTCTCGAAAAGATTGTTTCTACCTTACAACCTTTAGATTTTGTTCTCGCTTTGTGGCAAGGAGGTTCAGCAGCCCACGGATACACCGACGAGTGGTCAGACCTCGATATTGCGGTTGTGGTTGAAGATAACTGCGTGGAAGAAACATTTGATATTGTTGAAAAAGCCCTCGCAGAAATTGCCGAAATCGAACTCAAATATCGAGTTCCAGAACCCGCTTGGCACGGTCAATCGCAGTGCTTCTGGCGGCTGAAAGAAACCCCGCCCTTCTTGCTAATTGATTTCGCTGTTTTTCGGCGCAGCAGCCGCAACGATTTTCTGGAAATAGAGAGACACGGGAAAGTGCCGATCGCCTTTGACAAAGTTAATCTAATTGTACCGCATCCTTTGGAGCGAAGCAAACATTTATCTACAATGCAGTCGAGATTCAACGAAATTAAAATCCGTTTTGATTTGCTGCAACCTCTGGTAAAAAAAGAGATTTATCGCGGACATTTAGTAGATGCGATCGGCAACTATCACAATTGGACGCTTCTACCCTTAGTCGAACTGTTGGGCATGATTTACCGTCCCCACAGGTACGACTTTGAACTAAAATATTTTAGCCGAGATTTTCCGCGCCCAATAGTCGATCGCGTCGCACCGCTTTTCTGCATTGCCAACCTTGAAGATTTGGCAGTAAAACAGCAAATATCTGAGGCTTTTTTTGCCGAAAGTTTACCGCTTGCACAAGCTAATTTTTCCTCTGACAATGCCCTAACACTACCGCCCTAGGCTCAAAGTTTCGTCCCGAAAGCGATTAATATAGTATTATCAACTTATATCTTGCACCATTGTCAATACTCCTTTTTTGAACAGGCTTTCCGGCCTGTTCCACAGGAAAATCTACTCTTTGTGGAACGGGCATCTTGCCCGTTCTTGAGAAAGATGCAAGATGTGAGCTCAACTTTAAAGATTAACATCCCATGACAAAACTCAGCGTCAACATCAACAGAATTGCCCTCCTCAGAAACTCTCGAAACATCGGCATCCCCAGTGTTACCGAAGCCGCAAAAACAGTAATTGCTGCCGGAGCTCATGGCGTTACAGTCCATCCCCGCCCCGACGAAAGGCATATCAAAGCTGCCGATGTTTACGAATTAGCTAAAATGCTAACCGTTGAGTTCAACATCGAAGGAAATCCGTTTCAGCCGCCATTTATGGATATAGTTTGCGACGTAAAACCGGCTCAGTGTACCTTGGTGCCGGATGCTCCCGACGTGCTAACATCGGATAGCGGTTGGAATATTCCCGAAAATCGCGATCGGCTCTTACCAATAATTCAAAAATTAAAAGACAACGGCATCAGAGTCAGCTTGTTTATGGACGCAGATGCTGCTCTCATGCCCCTAGCAAAAGAAGTGGGAGCAGACAGAGTAGAACTGTATACGGAACCCTACGCAACTGCTTTTCGCGAAGGGAGAGTAGAATCTGTTTTTCAACAATATGTCTTAGCAGCTCAAGCCGCTCAATCAGCAGGTTTAGGGGTGAATGCCGGACATGATTTAAATTTGCAAAACTTAGCTAAATTTTGCTCGATTCCTGATATACTAGAAGTATCGATTGGTCATGCTTTAATTGCGGAAGCTCTAGACACGGGCTTGTCCAAAACAGTACAAGCTTACCTAAAGATTCTCGCTTAAAAAAGGAAGAAGGAAGGCACGACAAGGATTTTGACTTCGACCTCATCCTCGGATATTCTACGCTCGTTATCCGAGTATGAGGTCGAAAGGATATACGGAGTAATTATCGAGTCTCCCACTCTTAGAGCAACCAGAAACAGCGTGGGTCACCAAATAGTTGCTGTTCTGATATTAATATTTGTGGATTTAGTTGTACTTCTGCTTTCAGTGGCTGAAAGCCGAATCCGTGCTGCCGGAAAATCAATCCGACAAACACATCTATGTAGCGTAGCGTCGAGCCGACTCTAGCAAAGTATTGATATCTCTTTCTAGAGTGTTGAAAGCAGTTACCAACTGGATAGTGTTTGAATCATCAACACCACAACGGTAGAATTGGAAGCCATCAGCAATTAACCCTTGGATGACAGTTTCAGGAAGTTGGATGAAGACTTCGTTCGCCTCAACCGCATGGACTTGTCTTATTCCCGGTAGTGAGGCGAGTCCCGCTGCTAGCTTGGTAGCCATCTGGTTAGCATATGTGGCGTTTCTCAGCCACAAATTATCCGTAATGTAAGCTTCGAGCTGCACCGACAAAAACCACATCTTAGAGATGAGATGTCCACCACGCTTGCAACGGTAGCTGAAAGTCTCCGCCAAGGCTCGATTGAAAAATACTACGGCTTCAGCAGCAATAGCACCATTGTTAGTTGCACCAAGTGACAGCACATCAACCCCAGCTCGCCAGGTAATGTCTGCTGGAGAACAGTTTAGGCTGACCACCGCATTAGCGAAGCGAGTACCGTCCATGTGCAGGCTAAGACTATGGGTCTGAGCAACTTCAGCAATTTTGTGAATTTCATCAGGGCTATAAACCGTTCCAACTTCAGTAGCCTGAGTCAGGCTCACGGCAGTTGGTTGCACCTTACGAGCGATACCAAAACCAGCCTGACCAAGCACTGTTGCCAAGTCAGATGCTTGAATCTTGCCGTCTTCTCCTTGCAGTGTCAGCAACTTGGCACCGCCTGTGTAGAATTCGGTTGCACCACAGGCTTTGAGATTGATATTTGATTCACTGTGGCAGTAAATCGCACCAAACGGGAGACTCATCACAGATAGAGCCAGAGCATTGGCAGCAACATCGGTTACTACTGGAAAAATCGTAACTGCGGTCTCGAATAATTCTGAGAACTTGACTTCCAATCGGGAAGTGTATTCATCCTGACCATAGGGCGCGACCGCACCTTTAGAGGCAGCAACCAACGCTGCCATAATTTCCGGTGCAATATCGGTTACATTATCGCTACAAAAGTTCATTCCTGTATCATCTCCCATCGGTATGACATAGTGTGAAGGAAACCTCCTTAACACTGTACCTGCTAAACCTATAGCGCCTTATGCTAGGCTTACACTTACAGATAAATTCTATCGCTCTTTGAGAGATTTACTTTAATTACATCGCGGAGCCTCGTAACGACCAAAGATTTATCGAGGTAGGACAACAAAGCACCAGCCTTGGGACCGCGTTCTTTCCCCATAAAAGATAGATAGATAGCCTTGAAAGCAATAGGCTGCGCGATATTTAACTCTTTTGCTGTAGAGAACAAAGTAGTCTGTAACTCTTCACTATCCCAAGTGACTATATTCTCCAAAGTTTCCCTCAACTTTTCAAGATAAAACACCTGCTCTTGATCTAGCTCAAGAGCTTTTTCAGGAACTCTGTCAAAGTAAAGAACCAACTTTTCTTCCTCATCTGCATAGTCTTGTAGCCACTTTTCAGCCACAGCGATCTTTTGATTTGCGACTTGCCAGTCAAAGTCATTCATAGATTCAGAACTTCGTTTGGCTATCTCATTCTTTATGTCAAGATGTGGGAGTTGAAGGAGCGAAATTATAGTGCTTAATTCAAAGGGATGGTAAGCTTTAATTTCCTCATTCAACTGCGAGTAAAAAAGAGACATTAAATCTTTCGTCAGTTGGTTCTTTTCTGAAAGAGTCGCCGATAGAGTTTGGTATTTTTCTATCAAACTATCATAGTCTCGAAAAAGGCGGGTGATTGTTTCGTAGTTAGGAGCAAAGTTGATAACTGTTTTTGGCTGAGTACGCAGCATCAAAAAGCGTAAAAGTTCAGGAGGAAATAACTCGGCAATTTCTTTCGCACTTGAACCAACTCCCTTTGATGAACTCATCTTAGTACCATTAACCAGGATAAATTCATAGGGAGAGTGGAAGGGAGGCTTTTTCCCTAAAACCTTATGGCAGATAGCGTTTGCCACCTCTCGCGATCCTCCTTTTTGGGAGTGATCCTTACCTGCCATCTCAAGAGTTACACCTAACAGATCCCACTTGGCAACCCACTCAACCTTCCAAGGCAGCTTACCATTCCCATCAAACGGAGAAATCCAAGCTGAATGTCCGCAACCCTGCACCCAGTTCGTGGCATCTGGCTTACAAGTGTAAAAAACTTCGGAGCTGTTGTAGTTTGTGACTTCAGTTGTTGCGATCTTACCACACTTTTCGCAAATAATTTGAAACGGATACCAGTTATCGGGACGATTTGCCTTACTCACCTCTTTATAAGCTTCTCTTACAAGGTGAGCATTTTTGAGAAAAATATCGATATAAGGGTTCAGTTGCCCCGATCGATACAAATCGCGCAGGTAGTAAACATCCGGTCTTATTCCCAGATATTCAAAGACTTCCAAAAATTCAGCCATAAAATACTTGGCGTAATCGCTGGCTGTATCTTCTGGAGAAGGTACGTTGCACAACGGGAACCCAAGATAGGGTGAAAACTTATCCTGATCTAGGTATTTAGGAACCGTATCTAGAGCATCGTAATCATCGACACCGTATAAGAATTTAACGGACTTACCTGCGTATTTCAAAGCTCGGTAAATAACATCGTGAATGACCACACCCCGCAAAGAGCCTACGTGAACTCTTCCCGAAGGTGTTTTGGAATCATTGACTACTTGGTAGCCTTGTGCATCCGCAGCTATTTTGTCAGCCCAGAACATAATTTGCAATTTCTCTTAGAATATTTAACATTGTAGCGTTTCACAGACGTATCTGTTCCAAAGGTGGCAAAGAAAAGAATATATAACTTTGGGGCTGCCAACCCAACTGCCAGGGCTGTGTGCGATACTGTTTGATCGGCCTCCTTAACACAAAAGCCCCGATAACTGCTAGCGTCCATCGCCACTCATCCGGAAATCCTGCTGTAGCCATAATCAAACCTTATCCGATCAAGTTTCTAGAAAAAGTGGTCGAAGCTTACCAACATGGCAACAAATCAATTAGAAAACTAGCTACCAGATTTGATGTGAGTAAATATTTTGTCGAGCGACTACTAAAGCACCAGCAAATTACAGGAGACATCCAACCACTACGGAGCGGGTGGAAGTCAGAAAAGTGAATTGATTCGTGCGAGCGCGTGCCATCACTGGTGGCCTGTAATCTAATCTGAACTATACCATGTCGATACTCGGATGTGATATGACTTACTTCTGCCATGCGGCTCTATGCTGCATTTTCTGGCTCCATTAAGAGTTGAAATTCAACTGGATAGTCGAAAACTAACTGGGCTGATAACCACGGATTTGCCTCATACACTTGGTCATAAAAATAATCAAGCAACCAACCTTGTTCTTCATTAGTTCGTAAGTATTTACTAAGGATTTTTTCTCGATTGCTTTGATAAGCTGCCCCATCTGTCAATCCCAGCCGATCGAGTTCTTCTAATTCATTTATGATGTTTCGATCTGATTCGAGACATTTCTCATAGTCAAGGTAGTAAAGTCTCCCTTTTTTCGTATGCTCTTGCTTGAGAGCTCCATGATAACGGAGAGCATTGAGCCTCATTTGACCTGCTGTAACGTCGTGGTGTGAGACAAGAAGTTTCTCCCAAGTAGCTCTGGGTGCTGCAAGTATATATTTGAAGGCACGATCCAGAATATCCATCAAGATAACTGCCTGAATCAGTGGGCGATCAAATAGCTCATTGCCTAGAGCATCCAACCCTAAATTACTGCCACTATCAGCACGGAACTCTTCATCTGCTCCTTGCATAAAAAATTGATTTTTTTTATTTGGATGAGTCATGGGCTGACTGCCAAGAAAGTGAGTCATATTATGCAAACTGATCAATGCCGCTTGGACTTGATTAGCATCTTGGCTCTCAAATAGATGGCGAATTTCATCGAGTTGATCGGGTACCCAGAATGGCTCTAAAGCGCACAAAGTATGGCTGACTGATTGAGCTGTGTAGGTATTTAAAAGATAGCCAACACTTAGCCCTTGCACATCTGTCTGCTCTGGAAAATACTCAGGGATAAAGTAAGGAGAGTGATGAATATTAGTAGCTTTTATTACGTGAGCGCCTGCAAACCGAGTCTTCACAGTACGAACTGGACATTTTGGGTAAAGGATTAAGTTGAGTCGAAATAGTTGGCTATGATGGTTGATCTTTAAACCCGATTCCATTGAATCTTCGCTAACTACAGCAACAAATCCAGACCAAAGCATAGAATGGTTATGCATGGCTGGAATAGGGGCAATGATTACTGGTTGCCAGATATATTCAAAATACTGCAAGTACACTTGTTTCAATAGCTCCCAATTGTTGCTTCTGAGAGCTTTGGCATTTTCAGTGCAAGCCAAAGCATCATAAATGCCTGTATTATCCAGAGAAAGATAGTGAGCGGCTTGCTCTAATACTTGCGATATTTTTTCGAGCGTTAATGTTTCTGTCCGAGGCGACAAAAATCCTTGAACTTGCAAAATCTGCAAGTTATTTACCAATCTGACAGCTTCCACTTGGTAGCTAAGAGCCTGACGACGAGATATTGATAAGTTATGAATTGTTGTTTCTACTTCTATTGGGAAGAGAAGCTTGTGAGTGAAATCTTTTTGGGTGGAGTGGTGTTTCATAACTTTAGAAGAAACGCAAACGTTTTACAGTAACCATCTTAATAAATTCTAAAAATTAGCTAGGATGTGCAATTATTTCACTAGGTTTTTTATGTTTAATTAAAAGATGTGCAAAAATAGCACACCCTAAGTTTCCTTGTAAGGAGACTCGTGCTTTATCCGCACTCCCAAGATAGGTCGGTGGGCTTCTGTTGTTTAATAAGTGTTAATTTGGAACTAGGGTAAAAATGCTTGGAAAAATTTCTGTCAAGTAATTGTAATAATTGTTTACAAATTGAGGCTGGACGGATAGCCAGGTGGATCGCTGATTACAAGAGACTGTTGGCGAATGTCTGAGGGGTTTCACCCCTCAGACATCGCCGTCCTGAATAGGCAGAATGATTGTGTAATCACGCAGCATATTAAATAATTTATTATGACTCTTCACCCCCGCGACTGCTCGTCAATTCCAGAAATGACAGCAACTGTGGCACGAACATCCTTTCCCAAAGGAAATCCATATATGAAAATGCGCGACGAACTCGGAGTCTTGTACCAAGATATTGACTTTGTTACCTTGTTTCGAGCCGACTGCGGTCAAAGTGCGTTATCACCTGGACAATTAGCATTAATCAGTGTCATGCAATTTGCCGAGGGATTGACTGACCGACAAGCAGCAGAAGCGGTCAGAAGTCGAATTGACTGGAAGTATGCTCTGGGACTAGAAATTACTGATAGCGGTTTTAATTATTCAGTTTTAAGTGAATGGAGAAGTCGGTTAATTGCTGCGGGACGTGAAAGTCAATTACTTGATAAAATGCTAGCACATTTTCAAGATAGGGGATGGCTCAAAGCCAGGGGTAAAGCCAGAACTGACTCCACCCATGTCATCGGAGCCATCCGTAAAATGAACCGCATCGAATGCGTTGGAGAAACTTTACGTCATGCCTTAAATCAACTAGCCACTGTTGCGGATGAATGGTTATTAACAGTAGTTGATAGGGATTGGTCTGAGCGTTATAGCACGAGATTTGAGCAGTATCGCTTGCCGAAATCTGAAACTGAAAAACAAAGCTTGGTATTGACTATTGGCTGTGATGGTCATCACTTATTGTCAGCTTTGTATGACCCCTTGAGTCCTGAATGGTTGCGCTTTGTCTCTAAGCGGTAGAAATTTTACGCTGTGTCTGGATACAGCAATATGGGTGGTCGGGAGGCAAAGTTTATTGGCGAGAAGCTGATAATTTACCGCCCCACAAGCAGTTAATTACTTCCCCCTATGATACCGAAGCTCGCAATCGGACAAAAAGAGATACTAATTGGACAGGTTATACGGTACATCTTACAGAAACTTGCGATCGAGATTTGCCTCATTTAATTACTCATGTTGAAACGACACCCGCCACCACTGGAGATGTCGAAATGACTCAGGTGATTCATCAAGCTTTGCAGGGTAAACACCTGTTACCACAAGAACATATTGTCGATACTGCTTATGTTGATGCTCAACACTTGCTCACGAGTGAGACACAATTAGGTATTGAGCTTCTTGGCCCTGTACCGCCTGACTCTAGTTGGCAAGAAAAAGCTAAGCTGGGCTTTGAGCTTTCTTGTTTTACCGTTGATTGGGAGCATCGCCATGCTACTTGTCCGCAAGGCCACATCAGCAAATCCTGGCATCAACGCTCGGATCACTATGGCAATCCGACCATTCAAGTGCGCTTTCGTCGCCCCGATTGTGCTGGTTGTCCTGTTCGCTCTCAATGTACTCATTCGCCGGCACAGGCTCGTGTTCTGACTCTCAAACCTCAACCTCTTTACGAAGCTCTAGCCAAAGCTAGGGCTAGACAACATACCCAGGAGTTTAAACAGCGTTATGCCCTACGGGCTGGTGTTGAAAGTTCCCTGTCTCAAGGAATTCGTGTTTTTGGTTTGCGTAACGCTCGTTACATGGGTCTTGCCAAAACTCGTCTACAACATATTGTGACTGCTGCGGCGATGAATCTGTCAAGAATGTGGGCATTTTGGCGTAACATTCCGATTGGCTTGACCCGTATCTCTCGTTTTTCTGCTCTTTTTCCCTCTGCCTCATCATAGTTTTTTTCCACGATCGTGGGATGTTTGGTTTCACCCTTTTTTAATTCGCCAACAGTCTCTTACAACCAAGCGCTGTGGTTTGCTTCCAAAAACGTCGAGGTCTACTTTAACAGGACTTAGGGAAAAACAGCTTAAAAACACTATTAGTAGCGGTAAGGTGTGCAATGCACCCCTACAGATAGAGTTTATGCGTAAGTCCTATTTAACCAAGGCGTTATGTTTGGTATATTTCCAGGGAAACAGGGGACAGATATTAGGGCGTATCAGCTTGCCCCACAACCGTAGTACAATGGCAGCTACGGTCAATATCGCCGGGTAAGTGTCGGTACACTTTTTATACTGAGTAGTTACCTAACGGAACTGTTTGAGTCGATTTATTAGACGCTGCTATCCACGCCCGTTACTAGACGCCAGCTTTTTGCTAATGAGGAAGGGTTAAATAATGTCTAATACTTCAGGTGGAAATTTTAGTAATGAACGATTGAATAAGCTTAGTGTGCTGCACGAAATGGGAATCAACCCCTACCCTTCGTATAGCGAACAAACTGACTGTGTAAAGGCAATTATCGATGACGATAAAAAACAAGAAGGACAAACTGTTACTATTGCCGGACGCTTAGTTTTGTGGCATGTGGACGACGCCTTAACTTTGGGGTACATCCAAGATCAGACTGGACAGATTCCGATTTTTTTGCGTCAGGAGGTTCTGAAGTCCACGGATGTGTCGGCTGGTAATTTGGGATACTCTCACCTCAATTTGCTTGATGTTGATGATTTTATTGAAGTATCCGGGACTGTGATTAAAAGTCAAGGGGGTGAAACCTCTGTTCTTATCGATACCCTGCGTCTGCTTAGCAAGTCACTCAATCCCCTGCCTAATAACTGGGTATGTTTTTTTAAAAATACAACTGATATTGTGCTAACGATAGAAGACTTTCAAAATCTTATATCTGACAAAATTTTACATCCTCAGACATCAAAAATTACCATTTCTCCCTATCTAATAATTTGGAATAAGCCGAATTCAAATGGAAATTGGAGGGCAAGTGGCTATGTTGAAGTGGATGGAATATTAGAGAATAATAGACTGCGAATAGCAGGGTATACGGTCACTTCCCAAGATAAAATTAATGCTAAGGATGAAAGTGACAAGTTCATAGAAATTATTGAACTAGAACTCGAAGACATTATTATTGCATATTTTAATAAATGTCAAGTGCAAATAGCTGAAGTAGTGCAGGTTAGAGATCCAGGGTAAGGGCATCTAAATAGGATAGCCAAATCAACGATCGCGCGCAATGGCAAAACCATCACAGAATCCTATGACCGGGAGCGTAAGGGTAAGAATTTGGCGACCGCAGAATGGCCGACGGCGGACGGCCGGGCGGACTACGCTCTGTTTGTGGGGCTACAGGCGATCGCGGTTGTGGAAGCGAAGCGCCACCGCAACGATGTCTCTGGAGCTGTTAAGCCAAGCGCTCAAGAAATAAAATAAAGCTTTAAGTATTGTTATAATTAACGAAATTACTCGAAAAAAATCATAGCGATGACTTCAATTCCCCGATTTCCCGAAGAAATCTACTTAGCTATAGCTCAAAAACTCAAGTCCCGTCGTGAATCAATGAAGCTTTCACAAAGTGAAATTGCTCAACTTATTAGACGAGATCGAACAGCCGTTACTAGAATTGAAAGTGGAAATAAACGCCTAGAAGACGCTGTAGATTTATTCTTGATTTCCCAAAAGCTGCAAATTCCTATGGATAGTTTTTTTCCTGAACAACTTAGATATTTAGCTACTAAACCTATTAAAGAACCACTCTTGGTTAACCTTTTACCTAATGAAATCCAGGAAAAAATTACCATTTACCAAGAAAAAGTAGGCAGTATTAGTTCAAGCCAGTTCTACGCTTTACTAGAAATCTTTAAAGAAAACCCTTGGGGGAAATTGCGACAACATTTAGCCGAAATTCTGAAATTGTTATGCTCTACATGGGTGGCAGATAAATTAATAGAAGAAATGCAAAATATTTTACTGCCAGAACGGGGGACAAAAACTTTAAGATTTCATACGAGGCTGCTGGCTGCTGAAGTTTTATCTGCATCTTTGCTTTCGGCAGATGGCTTACTTTTACCAAAAGGTAAAGAAATTGCTATAAAAATTGAAAGCCAGCTTCAAAATATCCAACCTGATGACTATAATTTCTTTTTCTGGCTTAAAGCTTTATCAAATATAGGTCAAAGAAATAGCTCATCTGAAAAGATGACAGAAGCTTTCCCAATAATGAGACAAAAGGCAGAACAAAATCTTAGCGTTTGTCAATTAATATTTGCTTATCATTGGGGTGAATTCCAGAAAAAAGATGGTATGTTTTTAATGCCTTTTGAACGCTATCTCAATTTTTTGATTTCCAAGAGAGTTACTAACATTTTTGATCATTGTCTTAAACTTTGGACGCTGGCTATTAAATCACATCATTGCGAACATAAGATGAACTTGCTGGAAATTTTAACTAAAAGCGATACCTATCTGGATCTTGTTAACGAAGAAAAACTTTTATTAATAGCTAATGCAATATGTGCTTCAATTCATGAATTTAATTTTTGTCATAAGACAGATCCTTTAACAGGAGAGTCAGAAGTCAAGCAAAGGGAACAAATTGAGTATCTATATCACAAAATTAACCCTTTACTCCACGAAACGAATAGTACATTAGTTAAAATTTTTACGTGGACAACTATCCTGTTTTTAAACACAAAAAAAATGATTCAAGCTCCCTATGCTATTGGTTTGGAAACCGAAGTTTTATGTGAACAGCTCTTTGAATCTTTAATAAGTATTTTTCAGAATCCTCTTACTAATCCAATAGAAAAGAGTTTGATTTTTGATTCAATTTTAAGTTCTCGTATAGAAAGATATATTGTATTCATTCTTGATGCTGTTTATAAAATTTTGACCCTAGATAGTCAAGAATCAAAAGATAAGCTTTTACAATCTTTATTAATAGATGCATTGGGTCGCACAAATTGTAGGGATTTTTTAAACTTACACGAACTATCTCAAACGGATGCAAATTTTTTTAACTTTTGCTGCGATCCTTTTGGTTATATTTGCTGTAACTACCCCTTGGGTGATTTCGATGCTAAAGAAGAAGAGGGATTTATGTGTGTTGAAGATAGTTGGGTTTGCAGTGCTATTTTGAGAAGAGAATCATCTATTCTTGCTCATCGTTATTTTTTGCCAAAAAAAGGAACAATCCCCTGTCAATCAATTTCCTATAATTATAGGATTGGAGATGCTATTGGAGGCTTAGGCGTGCGATTTAATTTACCCAGCAACTATGTGTACCAAGGGGAAAAAAATCATTGGTGGATTTGGAAAATAGTGGATGAGGATGGCGATATATATACGCTTTATTCAGGGCAACTCAATTCTCTTATAATTTCTCGATTCGTTAACGAATATTTTCCCCTCGATTCTGGGTGGGTATTTTTTAAACAAGATAAATTTGTGGATGGCTTTTACTTGTATAATCCTGATGATACCCCTTTTTGGGGCGGAGCGTGGAAAATTGAAGATAGCCCAGAATCTATTGTCACATAAAACGATCTAGTTTGTGAACCATAAACTGACTAAACCTGTGAGTTAAAGGAAAGATGACTACTTTTTTGCCCTCTTTCTGCACCCTCTACTGTCACAATCGGTTTTTTAGTGGAACTTATACATTTTCTAGCCCCTAAAAGAGCTGAGAACCTCTCTACAAGGAAAACAGGTCGATGACCTAAAAACGCCTGAAACTATGCGTGAATACTAGATTTACGCCTTTTCGAGCTAAAAGTCTTTGTCCATCTAGGTTTGAAGCCATTTTTACCTAGGCTTTTGTCGCAGTCCCATTAGGAATTTTGCGAATAAATTAAGTTACTTTTTATATAACTTAGGACTTACGCATTGACAAAATAACCAAATAGTGAATTGATAAAGAGGGAACGTCTACTAACGGGTATCAGACAATCAGAAAAATAACTAAAACCTCGACAGCGCAATGCAATCTAGACATTTACACCTTATTTTTACTCTCAGAGCCAAAGTTTGGGGGGTGCAATAGGTTAGCAGAGATATTAGGAGACGTTTCACATGATAGCGTCAATCGATTTTTGTTGAGAGAGAGATATGAACCGAAAGATTTATTCAAGATCATCGAGAAAATTATTAACTTGGCAGGAGGAATACTAAGTGTAGACGATACAGTTATAGAAAAAATTTACAGCGACCCGAAAAATGCCGAGTTAATCAGTTATTTTTGGTCAGGAAAAGCCCATCAAACAATTATTGGCTTAAATTTAATTACTCTATATTACAGCGATATTAATGGGAATTCAGTACCAATTAATTACAGAATATATGACAAAAAGGAGGGGAAAACAAAAAACGATTATTTTAGAGAGATGGTAAGTGAAATAATAAGCTGGGGAGTAAAACCAAGAATAGTGACAGGAGATAGTTGGTATTCAGGAGTAGAAAACTTAAAATTTCTAAGAAACCAGAAACTGGGTTTTCTATTCGGAATTGAAAAAAACAGAACTGTCTCAAATGAGCCGCGGAAGTATTGCCAGGTAAGGACTTTAGAGATTCCCGATGAAGGATTAGTGACTCATCTGAAAGAATTTGGGTTTATAAAATTGTTTAGGAAAGATTTTAAAAAAGAAGACTCTAGACATTATATTTTATACCTGCCAGAGCCAGAAAAGGTCAAAGAGACAACCCGAAGTGAATTTATCACAATTCACGATGTTCATTGGGGCATTGAAACCTTTCATAGAGCTATCAAACAAGTCTGTGGAATTTGTCGGTTCAGGGTCAGAGATACTCAGGCGATCAAGACTCACATATTTTGCTCACTTCACGCATTTATTAAATTGGAGTTGATGCGATCTCAAAAGATAATTAGCAATTGGTATGAAGTCCAAAGGAATCTATTCACTTTAGTTGTCCGTGAGCATATTTTGGCGAACCTTAGCAATGATGTTAGAGTCTAGAATACATAGATAAGGTCTTTTGTCAATGCGTAAGTCCTATAACTGACACAGAAATCAGTTTTGCGATCACCCGTCCCAATTCTCACTCATCCCAAAATTCGTAGTGTGATACTGAGCGGGTGCCGAAGGTGGGCTAAAAAAGATCCTGTTTTCCTCGACAAAATTACTAATATTCTCTGATGATATTATGCGTAGGTAGTATCATTAAAATGTCCCGACAAACTGAGGCTACTACTTAGCTCCCGCACTGCCAATTTGCTACCAGCAGGTTTTAAGTACGGGATATTTATCTGTATCCTATATCCTCCTGTAGCCTCTGTGCGATCGCCAGATTTAATCCGGTGAAAACAGGCAAACACAAGTAACCATATACAATTCCTTACCCCCCTCGGAAGTGCGACATGAAAAAACTAATTTTACTGACTGGAATGCTACTCATGATGACGGCAAAATCAGTATTTGCCAGCCCAGTAGCCCCCAAAATAGCACCGAGCGAGCTGATGGCTGCCTCGGAAATTACAGAAACCCTTAACAAACCCGTTACCTCTGAATCAGTTCCCAACCTCGAACCGATCGAGCGAATGTCAACCTCGGAAATCCGAGAAACCATCAACCAACCCACCACCTATATTTTTGAAGGCGTCAAAGGGCGAGAACTCACTCTCTCCCTGTGGGCGGGACAACTGACAGCCGAACTGTACAGTCCCAATGGTGAAAATATGGGGGTTATTGAAAAAGCAGACAATCAGTGGATGGGCCAGTTGCCAGAGTCCGGCATCTATCGCGTGCGAGTTACCCCGAAAGGTGAAACCACCAGCTTTGTACTTGGACGCGACTTTAACGCCAAGTGGACTTATAGGCCCGATCGCGCAATTCCCATAGCATTCAAGGAAAAACAAGCCACAATCAAACTCAAAATGTCCGGCTACCAAATCCAGCCCATCACGGTTCAAGGCCAGCAGGGACAGACAATTAGGGTGACAGCTAGCAACAAAAATCTAGATCTGGCGATCGAATCTCCGATGGGACAACTCCTGGATCAAGGCGAAGGTCAAACTTTTGCTCAACTACCGGAATCCGGCACTTACCGGGTAATCGTAGTTGCCAAGAGGCCGGTCAAGTCCTCAATCCGAGTTTCTGTGCAATAGCAAAGATTCCACAAATACTCTTGAGGGCGATCGAATTTGCGTCGCCCAAAAAAACAGCTCCCCAATTGGGCGAGCTGTTTTTTGCGTAATATCGTTTGCGGTTGCATCGGAATAATAAAATCGAGTCAACAGTTAACACTCAACCATTGAGTTTTTCCACCCCCAGTCAACAGTCAACAGCCAGTCGATTTTAGATTTGAGATTGTAGATTTTAGATTTGAGAATTGACTCCACAGATGAATCTGGGATGTGGAAATTAGCTGTAAAATATTTCGCTTGTCAACTGTCAACAGTCAATCGATTTTAGATTTTCAACTGTCAACTGTCAACTGTCAACTGTCAACTGTCAACTGTCCACAGCCAACAGTCAACAGTCAACAGTCAACTATCACGGACGGTGCAACCGGAATTGATATAACATCAACCTTGGATCAGCGCTTCAAAACGTTCTTGTTTCCAAATGCAGCTTAAATCCGAGTCAGCTAAAGCTAGCTCTCGGTATAAATTAGGGATAAACTCAACAGCCCGCTGCAAATTGTCAAGGGCCAAATCAGCAAATCCCAGTAGCGCATAACAGCAAGCTTTATTGTAAAAAGCGTTAGCAAAATCAGGAGTTATTTCTAAGACTGTTTCGTAGCAAGCAATCGCCTCAGAGTAGCAGCCTTTTCGCGCCAATTCCACACCCCGGTTGTACCAAATTAAATAATCTTCAAAGGGACGCTCAGATGTAGGAGTGAACTTGGCATTTCTCTGATTTAAACCTACTAATTTCTCCAAAGCAACTCTCCGTTCGCCCACAGCATCGGCTCTGCCCGGTTGTAGAGCGATCGATCGGCTAAAACTAGCCACTGCTTGTTTGTAAAGTCCCATAGAGTTCGCAGCTATACCGCGATTGTACCAAGCCTTCGCGTCATCAGGCTTAAACTCGATCGCCCGCTCAAAACTGTTGAGCGCCTGATAGTAAAGCTTGAGTTCCAACAGGGCATTACCTCGGTTGTACCATGCCCAAGCAGCCTCCGGGTGCAAATTTAAACAGCGATCGAAACTCAGAACCGCCTTCTGGTAAAGGCCCATATCGATCAGCGTCAGTCCCCGGTTGTGCCAAATACTCGCCGCGCACGGACTGAACTCCAGAGCCCGGTCAAAACTGTTGAGAGCGTCCAACCAGCGGCCCAACTTTCCTAAAGCAATAGCCCGGTTGTGCCAGCCAAAGCTCGCATTCGGCTCCACCGCCAAGGCCTCATCAAAACTCTTCAGCGCCTCTAAGTGCCGTTCTAATTTCCCCAGAGCCATACCTCGGCCGAACCAAGCCTTATAATGATCTGATTGCAACTTCAAAGCTCTGTTAAAGTTCGCCAGGGCACCATGATCGTCGTTAGCTTCGAGGTGGCGCGAACCTAGATGGTAATACCAAGCCGCTTCCAAGTTTTGAATTAAGTTCATAATATTTTGTATCTATCTTAGGGATGATTCTACATGAAATCATACCTGGAGTAAAACTGTAATTCCACTAAAAATCTGAAAAATTTGATACAGGGCGATTGCCGGTACACAGGGCCAGTAACAACCTCAACAATTTGCGGTCGAAACTAACTATTTTCCTCTCGTAAAATGCTGTTTGAGCTAACCGCACTCATCGTTTTTTAGAGCTGCTGCGAATCTTAACTCTGTGTGAATCCCGCAACTCTTACCGCAGCCCGAATTAGGTTTGCAGTTACACAAAGAGTCCTAGGGCGCCCCAAGTCTAACTGCAAATCTGCTAGTGCTAATAGCTTCTACTTCTGCTTGCCCAATTCAAGCAACCACAACCGCTGTTTTAGCATTCTCACTCAACAGCAACTGGCCTGTGGCATCAATACTAAAATCTTTCCCCAGCAGAAAACCCTTGCCCATCAAGCGCTGGCAAACAACCAGCGCAGTAATCCGGCGAATTTCTTCCATCACGTCAGCAGGAATCAAATAACTCAAACTCCAGATTACGGACTCGCAGTCATACCAAATCAAACGCTCAATACTGACAATCATCAAAGCAGCTACACTGTCAACAGACAGCCGCCCTCTGAGATCCGCAATCAAATCCTTACCAATTAAGCTATTGCGAGTCATCATCGCTCTAGCCATCTTCCCAATTTCTTGTTCGAGTTCTAAATGATTCATGCTTGGCACTGGCTTTTATGTTTTTAAAGCACTACTAAAAGTAAAAACAGTAGCCGCTACCAGGCTCTGCCCTAGCGTAGCTGACGCAGGCTCTACCGTAAGTCCTTTTAACAAAGTATACCTAAAGAAAGAGCCAAAATGTATCTAAAGGCAGATACCCAAATATTATTTTCTTGACATAAATTGGTAAACCAATCCCCACAAGAGTTTTTACGAGCCAATTGAGTATTTATACTTGCTAGTACCCGGAGTAAAGTCGATCGATTTTAGATTTTAGATTTTAGATTTTAGATTGGTAAATTCGATACATACTTAATAAAGTAGTTACTTCGGAGAAAAAACAGCAATGGCTGCAAACCAGGCAGACATCGATATTGCCCCCTTGATCGACTACGGCCTGATCGACCCCACCGCCACGCCAGAGCAAGTAGAACACTGTTGCCAACAAGCAGAGAGATTTGGCTTTGTCACAGTTTGCGTGTATCCCGCCTACGTCCGACAAGCAGTTGAGCTGCTGCACGGCAAACGTCCCAAAGTCTGTACAGTTATAGGTTTTCCCACCGGTGCTTCGACTTCAACGGTGAAAGTTTACGAAGCTCTAGAAGCAGCAGATAATGGAGCCGTAGAGTTAGATGTCTCCGTTAACTTAGGATTGTTGAAAGCTGGAAGAATCGACGAATTCCACCGGGAATTAGCCCAAATTTGCGAAGAAACTAATCTCACCATTAAAGCAATTATCGAAAGTTCGCTCCTTTCCGATGCCGAAAAACAATTAGCGGCTGAGATTTGTATGGAAGCCGGTGCCGCCTACATCAAAACCAACACTGGCTTTTTTGGCCCGGCGAAAGTTGACGATGTGCGACTGCTGAAGGAAGTTACGAAGGGACGGATTGGGATTAAAGCTGCCGGCGGAATTCGTACTCATGAACAAGCTCTAGATTTGGTACTAGCTGGGGCAACTCGTTTGGGGACTTCTCGTGGCCCGGAATTACTCCGCCAGCGCGATAATTTAGACAATCGTTGACAGTTGACAGTTGACAGTTAACTGTTGGCTGTTGACTGTTGGCTGTTAACTGTTGATATCAAATCCGTTAGCATCGGAATAGTAAATTCCAGTTCACTGTTCACTGTTCACTGTTCACTGTTCACTGCGTCAACAGTCAACAGTCAACCGTCAACCGTCAACATCATGTATGAGTGTAACCGGAAATGATATGATTTGTATTCATTGGTCATTGATCAAGTGTTTATCATCAATTGTTTCAAGGAGTTAATAGGGAGAACTTCCCACAGCTACAAGTTTATCAATTAGCAAAAAGAATCTCAAAAGAAATATAGTTTATTGTTTTAACTGGTTCCAAGGCTCTGCCTGGGAACCCATATTTAGAGGCTCTGCCTCGGCTGGGATTAGGAGGCAGAGCCTCCGGATCTGCGTTACCAGGCAGAGCCTGGTAACGAGTATCTAATAAAAGTTCTGCGTTGCGGACTGTTTTTGCTACTGTCCTTGTAAATCTAAAATCTAAAATCTAAAATCTAAAATCGAGTGACTCGAACTTACAAAGCAACTGGAATCAATCTTAAGAGTGCGCCGATGGGGGAATCCGATCGAGTGCTGACAATTTTGACGCGGGAATTCGGCTTAATTCGAGCCGTCGCACCGGGTGTTCGCAAACACCGATCGACCATTGGCGGCAGAAGCGAATTATTTGTTGTCAACGAATTGCTAATTGCCAAAGGCCGATCGCTCGACAAAATTACCCAAGCCGACACCGTAGAATCCCATCCGGGTTTGAGCCGCAACCTCGGAAAACTCTCAGCGGCGCAATATCTGGCAGAATTGGCGATCGCCAGTGCCCTTTCCGATGAGCCCCAAGAAGAACTCTTTTGGTTGCTGGGCGAACATTTGAGCCGTTTGGAACGTTTGTCCGATCGCACAGAAATCCAATCTGCCGCCGTGCTGATTGCTCACCTCGCCCACGGCATTTTTCACTTGCTAGCCTTAGCCGGCCTCGCGCCGCAAGTCCAAGTCTGCTGCGCCACCAGACACCCGCTCATCCCAAATTTCACCGATCCCAACTGGCAAACCGGGTTTAGTATACCCTCTGGGGGAACCTTCAGCTTGTCCGAGCTAGCTAACCTAGAAGCAGAACTCTCTTCAGAAATCGGTAGCTTATACAAATCCGCTTCCCGTTCCCGGCAAACGAATGGCAGCAAACACTTGACAAATTTCGAGATAAATGCTAAGGAATTAGCAGCGTTGCAACAGTTGGCTAGTCCAGAACTAGGAGAGGGGATTGCCGATCGAACAGCTTGGGTATCAGTAGAAAATATTTTGCGGCAATATGCCCAGTATCATTTAGGTTGCACGATTCGATCGGGAAGCTCGATAGACACCTACCTAGAGAGTTTTGAGTTTTAAATTTTGAGTGTGGATTTAAATAGGTGAAGGGGCGATCGTACATCGCACCCCCAGCCTGCCGGATACCCGAACCTGCCGGTCTTTTCAGGTAAATTCTCAAGGTTGTTGCGACATCAGATAATAGATAAAGATAAAGTTACGAGATTAATAAACTTAGGGGTTAACACCTCAATTTCAAATTCCCATCCCCCCAACCTGCACCATCCCAGGCCATCCACCCCAAATCCTATGATGCGACTGTCTGATTCTGATTTGAGAATATCTGTATTAGCTGTGACCCACCACAAAATGGAAGAACGAGAAAATTTTCCCGATTTTCGCTCCGAGCCGGTCTTGGCCGATCGACAATGGAGCAACGTCCCAGACCCAGAAATGGGTAAATATCCCACAACTCCCGAAACAGAGTCAAGCAACGGCAAAAGCCCACAACCCGAAGCAATCTCCCCGGTTCCCACACCAGAGCCAGCAGCAGAACTCTCCGAAGCAGTAGCCGAAATTCCCGAAAAACAAACGGGATTTCTGCCAGTGCTCAAAAACCCCAATTTTCTAGCATTGTGGAGTGGGCAAGTTTTTTCGCAACTAGCAGATAAAGTTTATCTCGTACTGACGATCGCCCTCGTGGCCAGCCGCTTTCAAGCGCCAGATCAAACCATCAGCAGGTGGGTATCGGCAATCATGATCGCCTTTACCATTCCCGCAGTGCTGTTCGGGGCCGCCGCAGGCGTGTATGTCGATAGGTGGTCGAAAAAAGCAGTGCTCGTCGCCACAAACCTGCTGCGGGGAGGCTTTGTTTTAACATTGCCCGTGCTGCTGTGGCTTTCTGACGGGTGGGAACTCGGTCAACTGCCGCTGGGATTCTGCTTGCTGCTGCTAGTGACATTCCTAGTCTCGACGCTAACTCAATTTTTCGCCCCAGCAGAACAGTCAGTGATTCCCCTAATTGTGGAACGCCGCCACCTGCTATCGGCAAACTCCCTCTACACCACAACCATGATGGGTTCGGTGATTATTGGCTTTGCAGTCGGAGAGCCCTTACTAGCTTTAGCCGACACCCTATTTTCCCACCTCGGCGGCGGACTCGGCATCGGCAAAGAATTAGTAGTAGGGGGAAGTTACGCCTTCGCCGGAGTGCTCTTGCTGTCGATGCAAACAGGCGAAAAAAACGAAGTCGAACACGAACCGCCGCACCCCCTAGCAGATTTGCGAGACGGCCTGCGTTACATCAACGATCAACCCAAAGTCCGCAATGCTTTAATTCAACTAATTATTCTCTTTTCCATTTTTGCAGCCTTGGCAGTTCTAGCAGTTCGGCTGGCAGAAATCCTCCCTGGTATGAAAGCATCACAATTTGGCTTTTTGCTGGCGGCGGTGGGCGTGGGCATGGCTTCTGGGGCGGCGACAGTCGGCTATCTCGGCCATAAATTTTCTCACTCCCAACTGAGTTTAATCGGATCGATCGGCATGGCACTTGCTTTGATGGGCCTTTCTGCATTTACAGACCATTTGTGGCTGTCGGTGCTGTTCATTACCCTGTTGGGTTTATTTGCCTCATTGGTGGGAGTGCCGATGCAGACTACAATTCAAGCAGAAACCCCAGAAGAAATGCGGGGAAAAGTCTTCGGGCTGCAAAACAATGCCACTAATATCGCTTTGAGTTTACCGTTGGCTTTGGCCGGGGTAGCAGAAACATTTCTGGGTTTGCCAACAGTATTTTTGGCTTTAGCAGGATTAGCGATGGCTGGGGGTGTCTTAACCTGGTATATTTTCCGTAGCAGTAATAGCAAAGTCGATCGAATCTAAAAAATAACAAACTCTGATTTACTGGAATGCACATCGCTTGGCTAGGAAAAAAATCACCTTTTTGCGGTAACGTCACTTACTCCAGGGAAGTCACCAACGCACTATTAGACCGGGGATACCAGGTCAGTTTCCTGCACTTTGCCCAAGAGGCGGACTCACTGGACAGGAACAATACAGGGTGGAGTATGGCAAATGGTTCATGGGGAAAGGGAATTACTCAAACCTCATATACCACTTCGCTTTCGTCCGCCAGTTGCAACGAAGTCTCTTTACCCTGTCACTACAAATCGCAAATTTATACGATTCCAACTCTCAAGTCCCGCACAGTGCTGATGAAATCTCTGCGGCGGCTCAAACCCGATGTTGTTCACGCTTCCCTGACGCTTTCGCCTCTAGACTTTCTGCTGCCGGAAATTTGTCAAGAATTGAATTTGCCTCTGGTGGCGACTTTTCACCCGCCGTTCGATCGCAAATTGCGGAATTTGACATCGGGAACCCAACACCTGATGTATCAACTGTACGCTCCTTTTTTGGCGAACTACGACTCGACGATCGTTTTTTCTCAGATTCAGCGGGATATATTGGTGAAGTTGGGAGTGCCACAGGAACGGGTGGCTGTGATTCCAAACGGCGTGGATGCTGTTAAATATTCTCCAGGGCCTTCGGGGCTGAAGTCGGAATTAAAAGCCGATCGAATTTTTGTTTACCAAGGCCGCATTGCCCAGGAGAAAAATGTCGAGGCTTTGCTCAAGGCCTGGAAACACTGTAATTTTGGCCCTGGGAACGTATTGGCGATCGTAGGCGACGGGCCCCTAGCCGCCTCGCTGCAACTGTTTTACGGCGAAGATGATGGCATTGTGTGGCTGGGATTTGTCGCCGAGGAGGAACGCCGGATTGAAATTCTCCGGGGTGCTGATGTATTTATTTTGCCTTCTTTGGTGGAGGGACTGTCGCTGTCGCTGCTGGAAGCGATGGCCTGCGGTTTAGCTTGTTTGGCAACCGATGCCGGTGCTGACGGCGAGGCCTTGGAGGAAGGCGCGGGGATAGTTTTGAACACTCAGAGGGTACGAAGTCAGTTGCAAACCTTGCTGCCGCTGTTTTGCGATCATCCTGAGTTGGGAATGCTGCTTGGTCAAAAAGCACGCCAACGGGCGATGGAGCGATACACTCTCAGTCAGAATATTACTGAGTTGGAAAAGCTTTATGCAGAGGTTTTGCAAAAGCAGCGCGTACTAATTCGCGGTTTAGCATAATTCAGCAGGAAGAAGGAACTCCGAACCTGTTGAAATTAATCCGTCTATCCGTCTCAAAATCCGTGTCGTGCCTTCCTTCTTCCTTCGCATATGACTTATAGAAATCCCGCTCCTACAGTTGATATTATTATCGAATTAGCCGATCGCCCGCACCGGCCGATCGTACTCATCGAACGCCGCAATATTCCCTACGGCTGGGCACTTCCCGGCGGTTTTGTTGATTACGGGGAAGCGGTAGAAACGGCGGCAAAACGCGAAGCTTTAGAAGAAACAAGCTTGAATGTAGAATTAATTGAGCAATTTTACGTTTATTCTGATCCAAATCGCGACGCCCGCGAACACACTATCAGTATTGTATTCTTGGCTTCTGCAACGGGCGAACCTCAAGCCGCCGACGATGCTAAAAATTTACAGATTTTTGAATCTTGGCAGATTCCTCGTGAATTGTGTTTCGATCACGATCGCATTTTACGAGATTATTGGCGTTACCGTCATTATGGATTGCGTCCGCGTTTGTAGGAGGGGAGTTTTTGTTTCTTTGTTCCTCTCACATCTTGCACTAATGTCAGCAACAGGCAAGATGCCTGTTCCACAAAAAAACTCCATGTTTTTGCACTAATGTCAGCAACAGGCAAGATGCCTGTTCCACAAAAACATTCAATGTTATTGTGGAACGGGCTTCTAGCCCGTTCTTGAGAATGGTGTAAAATCTGAGTTCATCCAACTAAATTTTATGACAAGCTTGACAATATTAGGCGGAGGTGCTTGGGGTTCTGCCTTGGCAAATCTGGGAGACAAAAAAGGATCTCGAGTTAATTTGTGGTCGCGCAGCAGTTCTGTTAATCTAGAATCAGTTATCACAGGTGCCGATGTTGTTGTTTCCGCAGTTTCGATGAAAGGAGTTGGAGCAACGGTCGATCGACTTTTGGCTTTAGAGTTAAGTCCCAGTACAATTATAGTTACCGTCACCAAAGGTTTAGACCCCGCGACTACACGCACTCCATCTCAAATTTGGCAAAATGCTTTTCCTAACAATTCAATTGTGGTACTCTCCGGCCCTAATCTTTCCGAAGAAATTCAGCAAGGATTGCCGGCCGCTACGGTTGCGGCGAGTTTGGATTTAGCGGCGGCCAAGCAAGTGCAAAATATTTACAGTTCCGATATTTTTAGAGTTTATGTGAATGAAGATCCGCTGGGAACTGAGTTAGGTGGAACTTTGAAAAATGTGTTTGCGATCGCCGCTGGAGTTTGCGACGGTTTACAATTAGGAACTAATGCTAAATCTGCTTTGCTGACTCGCGCTTTGCCGGAAATGATTCGGGTGGGAGTTCGTTTGGGAGCTCGCGCGGAAACTTTTTATGGTTTGTCTGGTTTGGGAGATTTGCTGGCTACTTGCAACAGTCCTTTATCGCGCAATTATCGGGTTGGTTTCGGATTAGCTGAAGGCAAATTTTTAGAGCAAATTTTGCACGAATTGCAGAGTACGGCTGAGGGGGTCAATACTACCAATGTGTTGATTGATTTGGCTAATCAACGCGGCATTGAAGTGCCTGTTTCTCGTCAAGTTTATCGCTTATTAAATGGTGAAATTACTCCTGAACAAGCTGTTTTATCGCTGATGGAACGAGCTTTAAAACCGGAGATTTTATAACCTGTACGGCTAGATAGGTAAGGACTTATACCAATTTTTTATGAGGTTGCATAGAATCCGCTCCCCCTAGCCAAGAGGGCGGGCACGGGGAGTAGGGGTCGCACCGCCCCTACTAAGGGGGGGACAAGATTCTTCTCCAAGTCCCCCTTCTTAAGGGGGATTTAGGGGGATCGAGATATGTGCAACTTCACATTAAATTGGTATTAAGCAAAGCCTAAGTCCCTACCCGTAGCTGAAGTTTCAAGAAGTGGTGTCACCAGTTGCTAGTTATGAGTTAAGAGTTGTAAGCGACATTGGTTGAGCGGTCAGATTGATGTTTCCATCGCTCGGTAGAGAGAGAGTTTAAGGAATTGAAGATGAGTTGTGAATCCAAAACTCTTTAACTCATAGGTGCTGCTTAACTCATAACTCATAAGTCATAACTTGCAGAGCGAGTTGCACCAGCTTTACATCTTGCCGTGCTGCATTACCTGTTGAAGGTGCTGCCGAATTTCCTGCGCGTGCTCCATGTCAGCTTGCTGCAATTTTTGAAACAGTTCAGCACAAGGCTGAGAACCAGTTTCCTGAGCATCTTTCATGTAAGTATCGTAGGCTTTCAAAGCTTCAGATTTGTTTTGCAAAACAGTTAACAAATCATACTCGAGGTTGCTGATGACGCTATTTCCGTTAGTGCTCATAAACTCACCATCTGCTAGGATTTGTCCCAAGTTTGACCGATCCGGGGATGACTGTTCATCTGTCTAGAAGGGTAGATAATTCTACTTTCCACCGTAATAAAACGCAACTTCTTTATCTTTCAGCGGTGCGAAGTCAGCAGCAACTAGCATTTTATCGAGCTCGTTTTGGGGCAGATGTTTGACACCGATTCGGACAATGCGCGATCGCATTGTATTTGACACGCCACTGCGCTGTCTGCCGGCTTCTAATCCCATCACTTGCTTGTAGAGGTCTAATTTTGCTTGCGGAATCGGAGTTCCGTCAAAGTCGATTCCAGAGGCGATCGCAACATCGATCGCATCTGCACCAGTTGTAGATTGAGCCGCTGAGTTTGTTTCTGAAGACATTGTGCAACTTAAATAAAAAGGACGATCGTCATAAAAAGTAGTTTAGTCCTAAAAGTGCCAAAGTTGAGCACCAAACTCTAGCACAGCTCAAAATAACGTAAACTCGTGAAACAAGCTAAACAGTCCGCCCCACACTGTTCCATTAAGGACAGTTTGGCCGGGGGGCGAGATCATTGAGCATTTCTTCAAACAACGGATTGCCAAAACTCATCAATTGCAGTGAAGCATTTTCGTCAAAGATATCCGGGTAAAATGTTACAGCATAATCGCGACTTTTATAGTTAAGATTCCAAGTGCGATTTTCCGAGCGATCGAACATAGCGCCAATCTGCTTTAAAATCAAAGAATTGACAAACAAATTTTCGATGGTTTCAGGAAACAGAGAAGTCGGCTGCAGAGGTTGACGGATTTCTTGCAAGTCTGATTCTACATCCATCGCTACCATTTCATCGAGGGCAGGACCGCGAGGCGGCGCGTCTAAAATGCGATCGAACTCTCCCAACAAAACGCCCTCTTCTTCGGGATCTGCACTCATCACAGCCTGTTCGATGAAAGTGGGAACTGTTGCGAGAATCGGTTGCAAATTGCCCACAACGGTTTGAAAAGCATCGATGCGATCGCGCAATTTCTTGTAAACCTTCGCCTCTACCGTTCCGTCATAGTAAAAATTGTGTATTCTGACGGTATCATAAATCTGTCCGATGCGATCGAGTCTGCCGATGCGTTGTTCGACTCGCATGGGATTCCAAGGCATATCGTAGTTGATTAAAACGCCGCAAGTTTGCAAATTTAGCCCTTCTGATGCGGATTCGGTACAGAGTAAAATTTTGATGATTCCTTCTCGGAATTTGGTTTTGATTTGTTCTTTCGGAAAAATTCGCCATTGACCATTTTGATACAATTCTCCGCCGCGCCCGGAATAGCAAGCAATCTGAGCACCATATAATTGTTGTAAAGCGCTGCGGATATAATCCATTGTGTCGGTGTACTGCGTGAAGACGATCGCACTTTCGCGCTGGATTAGTTCTTGACGCAAAATTGTGATAAAATGCGAAAGCTTGCTATCTTCGCCTGTATTCTCGAATTGATAAAGTAAATCTTCTAAATATTTAATTTCTTCAGGATCGGCTGGTTCAAAATAAGATTCCATTCCTTCCAAAATCACATCATCCGCCTCATCTAAATCCTGAAAATCATCCTCAGTAATGCTAATTCCTTCGAGGCGGCGCTGTAAGGATTCGCGAATGGCATAAAAGGAACTTGTCAGGCGTTTGCGGTAAAGAGTCATCAAAAATCCTAACGCTTTGCGGTTGTCTTTTTGCGCTAGATTGTAAAAGTGCCGCACGTAATTGCTGACGGCGAGATAAAGCGGGACTTCGCGCTTATTTTCTAATGTAATCGCATTGTCTCTGACTGCGCGGTGGGGAATATCGCGATCCAACAATCCCCGCTGATAGTATTGGCGCAAGGTGTCGCGGGTGTGGCGGAACATCAAATCTTTGAGGGGAGTATTAACTGTCAAATATTGGCGGGAAGCGGCGATAAAATCCGTGTCTTCAGCAACTTGTTTGGGGTTGAATCGCTGGTTTTTTTCCCAGACATCGCGCAACTTATAATATAGCAATCGATCGCCCTTTTGGAGATATTGCTGCAACCGAGAACAGGGCGAACCTCCTTGCTGGAAGTAATCCACAGACATCAGTTGCCAAAAATTCAAGGTTTGGCGATCGGGTTTGTCGGACAGCGTGCTAAAATAATTGCAGAAATACTCACCATAAGACCAATGTCCTTGGAGTCCGAGAAGGTGCAATAAATCGAAAACTTCGATCGCATCAATCTGCATCGGCGTGGCGGATAATAATAAGAGCGATCGGCTTTTTTCTTTCAATTGCTGCATTAACTGTAACAACCGATTCGGAGTTTCCTTGCGGTTTTGCGGGCTTTGGCGGCGGGCGTGATGCGCTTCATCCAGAATCACCAAATCCCACGGTTGCGCGTCTAAAAGCTGGTTTGTACGATCGCTCCGACGGACTAAATGAGATGATGCTAAAATTAGATTTTGGGAATTCCAAATATTCTCTTCCCCTGACTGACTCCTCTCCCCATAGGAATTTTTTAATTCACCTTTGCTATAACTCCAAAAGTGCAAGTTAAATTTTTCGCGCAATTCTTCGTGCCATTGCGGCTGAATGCTGGCTGGTGCTAAAATTAACACGCGCTTAACTTTCTGGCTGACGAGTAAGTAACGCAGAATTAACCCAGTTTCGATGGTTTTTCCCAATCCGACTTCATCTGCAATTAAGAAACTTTTCGGGAAATTTGCCGCCACTCTACGCAATATCTTAATCTGATGCGGCCAAGGTGCGATCGGAATAGATTTCAAACAATAATCGAGACAAGTCGGTGATGCGTACAAATTGAGAAGCGGTTCAAATTTAGCATAATCTTGGGATAGTTCCGAATCGAGAATTAAGGAATCAGAATCCGCAATAATTCCTTTTTCTTCCTGACTCGTGACTTCTAATTCCTGACTGCTGAATTCTGACTCCCGATTCCACACAGGTTTACTACTGGGCGCGTAGTTTAGCAGCTTATTTTTCACCGCTTCCGGCACTTCAAAAACGCGCACATTCGGCGATAAATTGTTCCATAACTGTTCAAACCGAAAAATCTCTTCAGAAACTCGTTCTGCATCTCGACCGCCTTCCCAAGCACAATAAACGTGGAAAGATTCAACGTTGCTTTCCCAACCGCTGAGAGATTCGTTATTGGAACCGCTAAAGGCTAATTGTGCGCCGTTACAGTCGGTAAAAATGCCGACTTTTTCGTGAAAAATATGCTGGCGATCGAGTAAACTTTCAGTATCTATTGGTAAGCCGTTAGATTTGAGGGGAACGGCAATTTTAATATCGAGATAACTGTTTTGAATCAGCCAACTGAGGATTTCAAAATGTTTGAGTTGGGCGAAGGTTTTGGGCGGCTGTAAATCGGTATCGAGGCGCATGGTAACTGCATCTCGGAGGGCGTAACCTTGTTGGATAGCTTGCAAGTCTTGCGGGCTGAATTGACAGCCCATGATTAACCGCATCCGCCCTTGATTGTGCAGCATGGCGCCCAATCCCTGCGCTACTTTACTGAGGATGGCGCTGTTGAAAAAGCCGGATTTGCGATCGTACTGTAGAGCACATTCTAGCGCGGGAATGTAGAAATCGGCGATCGGGTTATTTTCGTTGCTCGAATAGCTGATGCGCCAGGGATAATCTTGTAAATTCATGTTATTAGTTATTAGTTATATGCCGCAATCCTCGATCCCCCTAAATCCCCCTTAAGAAGGGGAGTAGGGGTTGACTTTGAACACTCTTGTCCCCCCCTTCTTAAGGGGGGCTAGGGGGGATCTCTTCTCTTGTTAGTTAGGTTTTTATCCTTGGGTGGGGGCGGGTTTAGGAGATAATTAATCTTAGGCAATTATTGTTGGTAAAACCCGCCCCTACGAGATGGCAAATTGTACAAGCATTAATCAACCGGACTTGATATAATATCTTTTTCTAGAGGTGGAATCTCATCAGCAGAAAGTGTCACGACTTTTCCATCTTGCCAAATACTAATTGATTGTCCGAGTCGGCGGTGTTTCTCGATCGCCTGTGCGATCGCCTTTTTAACACCAGCATCGATTTTTTGATGCAGGGGTGAGAGGGCGGGTTGTTCAGGATTCATCGATACCTCCAGTAATTTGGTTCCAGATTTCCGATCGATAAACAATGCGCTTTCCCACACTCCGCCAGGGAATTAATTCCCTGGCTAATAGCGAAAGTCCTCTAAAGAGGACTGATGAGTTATTCCTATCATCCCTCTTTTTCCCACAGTCCGCCAGGGAATGAATTCCCTGGCTAATAGCGAAAGTCCTCTAAAGAGGACTGATGAGTTATTCATATCATCTCTCTTTTGTCACTTGCAGCCGACAATATTATTAAAATTTAATAATATATTAAATCATAATTATTAAATCCTAGAAATTATTCAGTCCTCTTCAGAGGACTTTCGCTTTGAGGCAGGGAATTCATTCCCTGCCGGACTGCCGGACTGCGGTTTTTGCCTGAAGCCGAACTGCGGGTTTGACCTTAAATTGACCTAACCCAAATCTAAACTCAACTGTCCCTCAAACGGAAGTGGAATCTGTTGATAAACAACCTTGGCCTTAATCTCATCCATCGCCAACCACAAATCTAACAAAGCCTTCTCCTCCGGGATGCGTTTCTTCTCATCCCCAATACGCGGAATCACTTTCAGCGCCACTTCTATCGCCCGCATGAAATTATCGTTATCAGTCAAAGCCGTTTTTTTCATAAACTCGCGCACGATTTGAATATCTCCGTCCTCCTGATACAAACCGATAATCGCGTGCAATCCATCGACTAAATAGGTAATCGAAAAATCTTGCGGATTGACCGAAAAAGCTCCTTTTTTCAGCCGCTGTTTCGGTGTCAAAAGTTTGCAAGTGCCGCTAGTCGAGTCAATTAATTTGTAGACTTTTGCTAAATCAACGACGTTGAAACCGCCGACGGCGAGGGCGAGTTGTCGCGCTTCATCGAAGGGGAACTCGACAGCGCCAAAGGCATCCCACGCGAGGAAATACCACTGCGTCAGGGGGTCGAATCCGGCGGTATCGGTTTCTGCAAGTTTGCCGAAGCGATAGTTTGCAATGGCTTTTCTGGCTTCAGCAAATGCAACTTCCGGGCGCACTTCTTCGCCGCTGCTGTCGAGGATGGGATAGGAACGGCTGAACACATTTAAAGCGGGGCCAAAGGCACTCAGGTAGAGGTTAATGCCGGGGCCTTTTTTTAGTCCGCTTGGAGTAGTCACTTGCAAGGCTTCCTCTAATTCTGGGGCCTTCATAAAAACCTGGTTGCGAACTTCAATTTGTAAGTCGTCCCACCAAGCTTGGGCGGCGTTAGGATCGCGTTTGCGACAGACGAGGAGGACTGTACTAGAAACCGAGTTTTTATGCGCTTGGTGCAAGTTTTGCGGGTTTTCGGTACTGACAGCCCAAGATGCGGTAATCTCGAAACCTGCATCTATGAGGGATTTTGTGAGCACGTCCCACGCGCCGGATTCTTTGTGGTTGAATTGGACTGTCATCACGCCGTCATCACGCAAAACTCGGTAATATTCGGCGAAGGCGAGGGCCATTTTTGCTTCGTAGTCTTGTTTGGCGAGTTCGTCGGGGGATGTGCCCATGTTGCGGAAGCGCGACGGGTTGGCCACTGCTTCTCTATCTTTGTCAGTGAGTTCTGAGTAGAATAAATCGGGGAATCTATCGCCTAATGTGCGCTTCATCCAGACATAGAAGAAATCGGAAAGATCAGCATAAGGAATTGTGCCATAGTAAGGCGGATCGGTGACAATCGCATCGACGGATTTGTCGGGGATGTGGTAGAGGCTATCGGCGGATGCGGCATTGATTTGGATGGTTTTCGGGTCGTATTGTTCGATACCTGGTAAGCCGGTTGAATGAGGTTTTGTGCCGAATAAAGCGCATAAACTTTTATATTCTGAGGCAAAAGCATCAGCACACCAATGCCATAATTCTGCTGTCCCATTTATTTCTGGATAATTCCACGTTAAATTTAGAGCGTGAGTTTTAGATGCTCTATCTACTACTGCACGGCTTGAATGCCAGCCTGATAATCTAGAATTATGGTCTACGCATCTATCTAATACTAAAGCTAAGTAACTTGCGATCGCCTCTACTTTCTCCGCTTCATACTCAGCCTGTAGCAGCGCCTTAGCCTCCTTGATAATTTCAACATAAGTGACAAGGGTTAGAAGCTGACGAGGGTTAAAATATTTATCCCATGTAGTCAAACCATATCTATAAGCCATCATATACTGTGGGTTATCACTGCATGGTTCTTGAGGAATTAACAAATTAATTTCAGGATCAAAATAAATTTGTTGACACTGCTGTTGAGCAACTGCATACCCTTGAAGGTCAATATCATTAGGAACTCTAAATTGCAAAGAACCTTGACCTAGTTTATAAGCTACTGCATAAAGTTGATGTGCAAAACCCTTTGTTTGAGCAAAATTTATTAAATATTCTTGTTCAATAACGTTGCCACAATTCGGACATTTTCCCACACTTCTAGAAACGGTACTTAAATCGCTCGGCTCGTACTCCCCCGCATCCGTTTTAATCGTCGTTTCCTTGCCTTTCTTCCCCTTCACCAATTCAAAATCAACCCGTTTCTGTTCCAAGTTAGGAATGGGTTTCACCGCACACCATTTATGTAAGTTCTGCTTTTCCGGGCGCTTATACAACCACCAATTCGGGCTCAACGGCACAACCGACTGGCAACTCGGACAAACCACCGTATGAACCCAAAAATAATTCTGCACAGTTTCGCCCGGTAAAGAAGGGAAAAACTCAGTTAATCTTTTCTCGGCTTCATCCCCCACCCATTTCACCCATTTATCAATATCCTCCTGCAAATCCGGGCCAAATTTCAGCGGATATTCCATCGCCGCCTTCATCGTCACCACCGCCACCGGATTGAGATCCGACGCCAACACATTCAACCCGTACCGCGCCGCCTCAAAAGGAATGCTTCCCCCACCCGCAAACGCATCTAAAATCGTCGGCGTGCGATTCCCCCACACCTTCTCGCAATAGTCATGAACTTTTTTAATTCGCACCGAAGACGGGGGAGTTTTGTAGAGTTTAATTTCCTTCCCCGGTTCCAATCCCAGCAAATATTCAAACTCTTCTAAAGAGATATCTGCGGGTAAAATCGACCCCAACACCGAAGCGCGAGAAAACGATAAAGGTTTGCGCGAATACCAGCGATGCAATCCTTTAAATGGATTGCCGCCGTGTTCGTAATAAACCTGCTCGTTTAGCAGATTTACGGGCATGATTTTCTCGATGAAGAGGTGAGGGCGCATGATTTTTTGGTTGTTGGTTGTTGTTTTTAGGAACAGGCAAGATGCCTGTTCCACAAAGATTTAATTTTATTGTGGAATGGGCTTCTAGCCGGCCCGCAACAGGCAAGATGCCTGTTCCACAAAGATTTAATTTTATTGTGGGGAGTAGGGGTTGACTTTGACTTGAAATCTTGTCCCCCCCTTCGTAGGGGCGGTGCCCCCGTGCCCGCCCTTGGCTAGGGGGGATCTCCGGGTTGTGCCTCCTAGCCAGCCCCTAAAAGGACTCATTCCCAACTCCTATGTGCATTGGTATTATCCCAAAATTTCTCGCTCAACTTTCAAATACCTCCGTCTTTTCAATGATAAACCATTCGTGGTACAATACTGCTAAGAAAAACTCTTCTCCTTTTGGGCGATCGCACACAGCCATATATCCCGATACAAACATATCATCATCAAAAGTTGTATCCTTAAGAAACAGAGTCAGCGAGTTGCCATCCGCGCTCCAAATTGTCCGCAAAATCGTGATATTTTGGTGACGAGATGCTTCAACGGGCAATAACACCCACCGCCCCTCAATCTCGATAAATTCCGGTTCGCCGTATCTAAACTCAGACTCCCATGTCTCCGGCCCTTCGTGCTTTTCAATAATCCGATCCCACCGCACTGTTTTAATCTTAGCTAAAGTTTCATTAGACAAATCAATGACTTTCATCTGATTAGTATCCTCATAATTTTTTGTGTGTGTATCGAAGTCTCGATCCCCCCTAGCAAGAGGGCGGGCACGGGGGCACCGCCCCTACACTCGGGGGGGACAAGAACGCGCTACCACCAGAGAAACCGGGTTTAACTGGTTCCAAGGCTCTGCCTGGGAACCCCTGTCTAGAGGCTCTGCCTCGTTTGTGGCTGGGAAAGATTGGAGGCAGAGCCTCCTGATATGCGTTTCCAGGCTCTGCCTGGTAACGAGTAGATACGTCAAATCCGCTACTTTCACAATTTCAATCTCCCAATAAAATTCGCAAGGCTTTCAAAGCATTTGAACGATTGCCATTCGCAATTTTTCCAAACCAATAATGCGCTTCTTCATTACTCATCGCCATAATCCCCTCGGCAATATTCGCAATTCGTTCGGTTTTCGATAGCGGTTGCAGCGATTGAAATAAAATCGCCAAACTCACCCCCGATTCTTCAGATAATATATAAGGAGTTTGTCGCTGCTGAGATAAACTTTTGGGATCGTAATTATTGGCTTTGAGAGTTGCATAAATTGTTTGTCTCGCCAAAACCAGAGCATTTCCTTTGAGTCGCCCCAATTTTTTAGCAGCAGGACGCTTTTTCTCTCCCGCTTTCTTGTAAGCACATTGGTATAGTTCCAAGGCGAAGTTGTTATTATCTATCGGTAAAACTCGTAATTGAAATTCTTGCATAAGGATTTATCGTGGGGTGGGGGCGGGTTTTTGAGATTGTTAATTTTTGCCACATATTGTAGGTTAACCCGCCCCTACATTTCAATACAATAATTAATTTACACATCATATCATGTTCGATCGCAATTCCTGTAGGGGCGGGTTCACCAACCATCTCCGCAATCAACCAACCATCTCAAAAACCCGCCCCGGTCTATGTATTATGCTAGTATGTTAAAAGAGGTAGATTGGGATTTACCGTGGGTGGGGGCGGGTTTTTGAGATTGTTAATTTTTGCCAAATATTGTTGGTTAACCCGCCCCTACATTTCCATACAATAATTAATTTACACATCATATCATGTTCGATCGCGATTCCTGTAGGGGCGGGTTCATCAACCATCTACGCAATCAACCAACCATCTCAAAAACCCGCCCCGGCCTATGTATTATGCGGGTATGTTAAAAGAGGTAGATTGCGATTTACCGTGGGGTGGGGGCGGGTTTTTGAGATTGTTAATTTTTGCCAAATATTGCAGGTGAACCCGCCCCTACATTTCAATACAATAATTAATTTACACATCATATCATGTTCGATCGCGATTCCTGTAGGGGCGGGTTCACCAACTATCTACGCAATCAACCAACCATCTCAAAAACCCGCCCCGGCCTATGTATTATGCGGGTATGTTAAAAGAGGTCGATTGCGATTTACCGTGGGGTGGGGGCGGGTTTTTGAGATTGTTAATTTTTGCCAAATATTGTTGGTGAACCCGCCCCTACATCTCAAATTACTGTAGGTGGGGGCGGGTTTATGAGATTATTAATTTTTTGCGTAAATCGTTGGTAAAACCCGCCCCTACATTTCAATATATCACCCTTGCCATTAAATTTAAACGGTCTACTGGATTGCGATCGAGCGTTTGTTTTATACTGCTAATATCCGAGGCATTTGCTGACAAAGCTGGCTGGAATTCTAAGATGATTTTCAAACTAACATCTGCTTGCGCGTCGGGACTCTCCAACAAACTTTTGATAGTCGAGAAAAAGCTCTGAAATCCCCGCATTTGACCTTGATATTCCAGCCGCAAAAATTGGTCGCCGGTTTGAATGGTGGCGGTTTGGTCGATTTGCGGTTGCCACCGCTGCAATAGGGCAATTGCCGTTCCCAATTTACGATAATCCATTACTTGATCCACAGACAATTCTAGCACTTCGATGCCTTGCACTTTGTAGTCGCTAATGCGATCGCCCAATCCCGTAAATACCGCACTTATCGTGCCGTCAATTTGGATAATCGGCGGTTTCGCCTCCCACAAACTCGGCTGTAGCGTTTCCACCACATAAGGAGAATTGTCACTATATCGAACGCTAGGAACTTGAGGATTTAGATTGACATTGGTTGTTTTTTCTGCTGTCTCACCGTTACCGTAATCGGCCACCACACGAAAAATACTGTTATTAACAATGGTGGCGTCATACTCATCGGAAGGGCGGAAATTTCCCGGCACTAAAGTATTATCTTGATACAAACTAACCGTCAATGCTCCTTTCGCTTTCCACCTCACCCGCACGGGTTTTGCCGCTTCTGCACTCGGCATCAATTGAGCGCTGAGTTCCACTTCTTTCGGCGCTGGAGGTTCGAGAATGCCGCGCTTGTATAGGGAGGCGCGATCGCTAAATTCGATCGTCTCTGGCAACACCAACACGCTATCATCAGTTTTGATAAACAGTCTCTCCCCGACTTTCATATCCCAATTGCCCATTTTCAAACCTTCGCGAATCGTCTCCCGCAGCATCGAAACTTCCGCATCGAGGAGAATATTCAAACTCAAATCCTTAGCAAAAGCATCGCGCAGCGCCTTCGTCGTCCAACTATCCAAGCCCACAGGCCAAACTTTTTGCAAGATAAAAGCCGGGGCGAAAGGTTTAGCTTCTTCCGGGCGAATCTTGCCGCAATCTTTGAGGGCTTTGAGAATCACATCTTGCTGGTTGTTTTTGCCTTTCACCATACTCGCATCCTGGGCGGTAAGAGTGTAGTGCATCAATCCTTTCGGTGCTTTTACTTGGTCATTTGACGGATAAAATAAATGGCGGTAAGTATTAGTTAAAGATACTCTCACCGCGATATCTTTTGCGCCTTCCCGTTCCTTCAATTGCTTCTGCTGGCTTCCCGATAAATCTGCCAGCCTATTCTGACTTTTGAGAATATTTTGAATAGCTTTATATTCTCTGGCATTGTCGATCGCCGCTTCTAATTCTAGCCGATTAGCCACCAAAAATAACAACCGATTCCGGTAGGTGCGAAACTTCCCCGATTCGCCGCTATTGTTAAAAATTCTCTCGATTAATTCCGGGGCTGCGTCGGTAGAAGCATTCACCGTCGCTTCGTCAAAGTCGATCGCGCACAACGCCACCTCATCCGGGTTGTCGTCTACATCTCCGGGACTTTCGATATTAGAAACTAAGGTAAAGAATTTTTTGGCAAAAATGCTATCCCGGCGAGTTCGCAAATCTTCTTTCGCCAATACTACCCCGACTTGTTCCTTCTCCTCGGTGATAATTTTGTTGATCGAAGGTTCTTCTTTAAACCTGGCTAAAGATGTTACCGGATCGGAGTCTAAATACCAGGCTACCTTCGTCAATCTTTCTAAAGCGCGATCGACAAAACCGCTGTCAACCCCCGGAGTCAGCAGCGACAAATTCAACTCAGCCAGCCGAATACCCGAAGAATTTCCCTGAGTCAGAGAATGCAAAAATATTGTTCTGCTTACCCAAGTAGAAAACGGCGGTTTTCCCGCTGCTATCCATTCCCCGTCTTGCAATTGTGCGTAAGCCGCCCTACCATCGGCATTGTAGATATCAGCGCGGATCGCATTCTGCATTGGCGATCGTTGCAACCGAGAAGTCAGATCATTAGTAATTTCGCCATCCATCCCCACGGGAATATGATGCGTGTGAATCATCGGCATCCAACCGTCGCGATTTTCCCACAAATGCCGCACGACTTGCGCGAACAATCGCAAAGCGCCCCGCGTCTTCTGGAATTCGGGAATAGAAGCAATTTTTTTAGTAAGAAGATTGAACAATTCCGGGTGAAACGGATAACTTTGGGCGATCGCTTTTGAGTATGACGCATCTTTGCACCCATCGGGCAAATTAACGCGGCAATTGCGATAAGCAGCCAAATATTCCGATGCCGCTTTTTGCGCCGCTTCCTCGCTAACTCTGGCAAACACGCGCTGTTTAACGATGTTGTAAATTTCGATATCTGTAGAAGGGCTCAACACCCTTTCTTGTCTTGCGGAAGCGCGCATCGTTTCTTGCAATTCTGCCGTTTCTTCCCCAAAAGTATCTGCTGTCGAGGCGAGGGAATAAACCAATACTAAATTATCGCAGGCGGCCGCCAAATCCATCAGCGAAAATAGAAAAGCTACCACTTGTTTGGCTAAATCGCTTCTGCCAATTTGTTTCGCTTTTGCCGATCGCAAATACCGCGCAATTTCATCTAAAATAATCACAGTCGGCTGTCCCCCCGTCAACCGTTCTAACACCGAAGTACCGGGACTGACACCGCTTTGATCGCTGCCGTGTACTAACTGATAGCCTGAAATCCCGCCAATTTGGTAAGCAATTTCGCCCCAAAGAGTGTAGGTTGTCAAGCCGCTGTCCGAGTGATAAACTCCTTGTTCTGGGTCTAAATCTCGACCGTCGATCGCTGCAACGGCGATCGGGCGATCGGGAATAACGCTAATATCTGTAAAGCGTTCCAATCCGTGAATTTCTCGCCCTTGCTTGCAGATATGCCAGAGTGCAATTTCATCGTGAGTTTTGCCGCCCCCAAAACTCGTTTCCAAACGAACCACCCCCGCCCCGGCGCTTTGCTTCATCAAGCGGCTGAAAACTTCCCGGATTAGGGTTTTAATGCCATCAGTTGCGAAGGTATTGGCAAAGAATTTATTAGCATCTTGATAAACTTGAGGTGCAGTTCCTTCGACTACCAGCCGCAATTTTGCTGCAAATAAATCTAGAGACAAGTCTCCCGATAAAATCTCATCTCTGGGCACGCAGGTATCAAAGATTAATGGCAGCATCTAACGATCCTTTGGTGTTGGGTAAATGATTAAAATCTACATTTCCGCCGCTAACAATCACGCCAATCCTCGCATTTTCAGCCTGCACCACACCTGACAACAAAGCCGCCGCCGCTAACACTCCTGTCGGTTCAACAACTATCTTCATGCGTTCCCACATAAAAAACATTGTGCTGCGAATTGCCTCTTCTGAAACTGTTGCCATATCATCAACATAATGCAGAACCAAAGGAAAGGTTAATTTCCCCAAAGATGGCGTGCGCGCACCGTCAGCAATCGTATCCGGGTTAGTAACAGTTTGCAGCGTTTTCGTGCGGAACGATCGCGCAGCATCGTCTGCTTGCTGGGGTTCTACTCCTATTACTTTACACTGCGGAGACAAAGTTTTTGCTGCGATCGCGCATCCCGACAGCAAACCCCCGCCACCACAGCAAACCAGCAGCAAATCTAACTCCCCAACTTCTGCGATTAATTCCAGGGTCGCCGTACCTTGTCCCGCAATTACCCACGAATGATCATAAGGAGGAATAATTGTCAAGTGTCGCTCCTCGGCAATTTTGGCGGCGAGATCTTCCCGCGCAACTTGAGTGCGATCGTACAAAATAATTTCTGCGCCGTAGCCGCGAGTCGCCTCTTGCTTGACTTTTGGCGCATCTGCCGGCATCACCACAGTAGCAGGAATTTGTAGCAACTGTGCGGCAAGGGCGATCGCCTGCGCGTGATTTCCCGAAGAAAAAGTCAACACTCCCCGCTGTTTTTGGGCTTCAGATAGCTGAATCAAAGCATTGCAAGCACCCCGAAATTTAAACGAACCCGTGCGCTGAAAGTTCTCGCACTTGAAAAATACCTGAGAATTTGTGCGTTTGTTGAAAGTTTCCGAAGTCAGCACCGGCGTCTTGAAAGCTTTGCCCTGCAAGCGATTTGCCGCCGCCTCCACATCTGCAAAACTGACTGATAAAGGATTTTGGGCACAGAAGTCGGCACTCATAGATTTTAGATCTGGGCGATCGAGGACTCTATTTGTAGGGTGGGCATTTCCCGCTTTACTCCTACCATTAAATTATAAATTTTTATCATAAGCTTATTAAGAATTATCATTAGCGGTTGCGCTTAATTGTTAAAAAAGCTGTGGACTAAAATCAAAGTTATGACAATTTACTATCAAAAATCAAAGGGGCGTTTGTACTTGCACAGGAGAGGGATTAAGGAATACAAATTTAACCACCGCCCGATTAATTGTAGGGAAACAGCACGGCGCAGTGTCCTGATTTTCGGTAATATCAAATCCATTGGCATCGGAATTATTCATCTCTCTCTTCCCTTTCTCTGTATCCTCTGTGTCCTCTGCGGTTTAATTATTCCCATACAATCGGCATGGATATAACGGGTAAAATAAACCGGATTGGATGGTGAAATTGCCCTCGCGAGTGCGATCGACTTCAACCATCGACAACAAGGCAAAAGAGAACACGGCAATGCCATTTCCCTACAAAAAAAATAGCAGCTAAATTGTTTAACAATTACCAAAAAAAAGGACACAGCATGGCTGTGTCCTTACCCGTATCTTGTAGGGACACAGCATTGCTGTGTCCCTAACCGTACCGATATCCCGATTAGGATTCTTGCCGTTTAGAACAAGAACAATTCAGAATTACCGGAAACTCCTAAATCGACATCGACAGTGGCAAACAAACTGTTACCACCAACCGTAGAACCGTTGCTATCGTAATACAGTTTAGTAGACGCAGACAAACCGTCGTAGATAGCCATGATGGACGGCCCGGTTAAATTTAGTTCGAGATCAGTTACAGAAACTGTGCTGCTGTAAACGTAGAAACTCGAACCCAAAGGCCCAGATCCGGTCGTAAAGGCTGCAAAACCAGTGCTGTCGAGGTTAATTTGATCCTCAGCAGTGCTGTAATTGGTAATAAAATCGCCGCCGTCAGCAGTAGTTCCGGTGAACACAAACACATCCAAACCAGCACCGCCGTTGAGAACATTGGTTCCCACACCACCGATTAAAGTGTCATTCCCCTCGCCGCCGTTTAGAGTATCGCTACCCGCGCCGCCGAAGATGCTGTCGTTACCTAAACCGCCGTCGAAAATGTCGGCCCCAGAACCGCCGTTCAAGATGTCAGCAAACTCAGTGCCGGTGACGTTATTAGCTGTCGCACTTCCTGTAAATAAGACAGGAGTGGTGAAGTTGTAACCGCCAACACCAGAACCGAAGTTGTTAACTCCGCTTGTCGGGAAAGTACCGGGATTAGTGATTAAATCCACAACGCTGCCGGAGCTAGTAGTAGTACCAGTCGGAGAAGTACCATTGGCAGAAGGTGCGATCGTACCTGTAAATACAAAGTCTGCCGTTCCCAGATTGCTAGCAGCCGTACCCAGATTCGCAATCAAGGTAGAACCAGCCGCCTCCGTACCGTTCGAGTC
>NZ_JAUBOX010000049.1:0-8203 GCF_036700445.1 Microcoleus sp. T3_B1 | reverse complement strand
CTTTGTAAACAAACAGATCCGCACCTGAACCGCCAGTCAGAATATCTGCACCGCTGCCGCCGCTGAGGATGTCAGCAAACTCAGTACCAGTGACGCTGTTAGCATCAGCATTTCCGGTAAACAAGACAGGAGTGGTGAAGTTGTAACCGCCTGCACCAGAACCGAAGTTGTTAAAGTCGGTTGGGTAAGTGTTCCCAGCAGCAGTTAAATCGACAATGCTGCCTGAGTTGGTAGTAGTACCAGCAGGAGAGGCGATCGTACCTGTAAATACAAAGTCCGCCGTTCCCAGATTGCTAGCAGCAGTACCCAGATTCGCTATCAAGGTAGAACCACCGGCCACCGTACCGTTCGAGTCAAAATACAACTCTGTTTCGTTCGACGCATTAGTAAAGGCGAAGAAACCAGCAGTTGTAGAATTGCCCAGGGCTTTAGCTTGTGCATCTTGCAAAGAGGCATAACTTCCGCCTGTGAAAATCACTAACTCTTTGCCAGTAATGTCAGGAGAAACCCCGCTAACACCGTCAAAGTTAGTCGTAGTCAAATTGCCGAAAGCGCTCGCGCTAAACTCGAATTTGTCTACCCCAACAGTAAAGTCGGAAATTTTATCGCCGCCTTCTTTAGTTGTCCTGTAAACAAACAGATCCGCACCAGTGCCGCCGCTTATGACATCCAAACCGAGGCCGCCGGTGATGGTATCGTTGCCGTCGCCGCCCTTGAGGTTATCGTTAAAATTGCTGCCGACAATCTTGTCATCGCCTGCTAAACCATCGAAATTAACTGCAGCCGGATAAGTGCCGAAATCCACATTGTCAGGGCCAGCAGTACCGACAGGAACATTTAGTGACGTGCCGCTGAAGACAAAGTTACTGACTTGCAGGCGAATGCTTGCCGAGAAACTCGTGAGAACTTCAAAGCGCGCCCCAACAGCAAATACCAGTACAGCACGACCGGTCTCGGCATCTATAAACTGACAGAAAGTAGGCGCTTCTCGGTTGCCACCCAAAGCTATAAACCGCGCTTGCAAAGACGCGATGCTGTTAACAGTGATATCCGTGGTGAAGTCGAGCAAATTAGCGCTGCCGATCGACCCAACAGCAGTAGTAGCCGTAATATCCAGTCGGGTCAAGCTAGAAACGATGAGATTACCAAAAGCTCCAGTAGAAAGCTCAAAAACATCGTCATCGACATTAAAGTCAGTAATAAAGTCAGCTTCTACAACTGTTTGAATCTCTTGGCGGGAAGTGCGGTAAACAAAGCGATCCTTTCCATTACCCCCTATTAGAGTATTGGTTCCTAGACCGCCTTCGATCGAGTCATCGCCCTCATTTCCGGTTAATGTGTCATTGCCACTACCGCCGATGATTTTGTCTATGCCGAGGCCACCGTCGATCGAGTCATCGTCATCACCGCCGTCGATCTCGTCATCGTCATCGCCGGCTTTAACTTTGTCCTTGCCTTTGCCTGCTTTGATTTTGTTTTTGCCTTTACCGACTTCGATCGAGTCATCGTCATCGCCACTGTCGATATCGTTATCGCCATCGCCGGCTTTAATTTTGTCCTTGCCTTTGCCGCCGATGATTTTGTTGTTGCCTTTGCCGACTTCGATCTCGTCATCGTCATCGCCGCTGTCGATATCGTTATCGCCATCGCCTGCTTTAATTTTGTCCTTGCCTTTGCCACCGATGATTTTGTCCTTGCCTGTGCCGGCTGTAATGTCATCGTCACCATCGCTGCCTTCGATGTCGTTATCCAGCGTCAGAGAACCGACAATAACTTGAGGTGCTGTAGTGCCAGCAAACTTAAAGAGATTTTGCTCGACATTCAAGCTAAAACGCTGGTTGATGAGAGATCTTTTGCCGTTGCTAACTTCAAAAGCAAAACTAAGCGCACCGACAAAACCTACTGCCGCTTTGAATTTTACCAAGCCTTCGTTAATGTCTGCTTGAGAGAAGGTAGAACCGACTTGTGCTGGGACTCCCTTAACCAATAGTTGGCCGGTTGTAGCATCGGGCAGCTCGGTTAGCTTGAAGACTGTGCCGCCAGGACCTTGCTCGTCATCGACAAACCGCAACAACTCAGGAGTAATAGTTTGCTCGCCGCCGCTGGAACCAGCAGTCAAGGGCTGATTAACTTCCGCTCGCGGAGGGTTAAAAATCGGAGGGGGAGTTTGAACCGGAGTGGGAGTTGGACTTGGAGTTGGAGTTGGAGTTTGAGGATTAACTCCCAAAAAGTCGCCAGCAGTGATCAGCGTTGCGTTGACATTCAACAATAGCGCCAAGGCGAAGTTATTGACCCGAATTTCGGTATTTGCACCGACTTGTATAAAGGTCAAGCTGCTAAAGTTCAAGTCGCCAAACAGCAGAAACTTGTCGCTGTCGTCTGCGTAGTCAGTGATGACTGCTTTTGCCCCAGAGGTACTGTTACTCACGACATAAACGTCATCTCCAGCACCGCCGACACAGGTATGGTTGCCAGTACCGCCCATCAGCGTATCGTTGCCGTTGCCGCCCATCAGCGTATCGTCGCCGTTGCCGCCGCCGCTAACGCTGTCGTCGCCGTCGCCGCCGTCTGCCATGTCATTACCGTCGCCAGTAACGAGGGTATCCTTGCCGCCACCGCCCATCACGCTGTCGTCGCCGCCACCGCCCATCACGCTGTCGTCGCCGTCGTCGCCTGCACAGTTGTCGTTGCCGTCGCCGCCGATCACGGTATCGTTGCCCGCACCGCCGCTAACGCTGTCGTCGCCCTCGTCGCCTGCACAGTTGTCGCTGCCGCCACCGCCTAGCACGGTATCGTTGCCGATGCCGCCGCTAACGCTGTCGTCGCCCTCGTCACCGCTGCAAACGTCGCTGCCGCCACCGCCTAGCACGGTATCGTTATCTTTGCCGCCGTTAACGCTATCGTTGCCGTCGCCGCCGCTAACGTTGTCCTTGCCTGCGTCGCCCCTGACGGTATCGTTGCCTTCGCCGCCCTCGCACTTGTCGTCGTCTTTGCCGCCGTAGATGGTGTCGTTGCCGGCGCCGCCGTTAACGTCATCCTTTCCTTCGTTGCCGTGCACCCCGTCATCGCCGTCATCGCCTTGGCAGGTGTCGTTGCCGCTGCCGCCAAAAAGGGTGTCGTTATCTTTACCGCCGTTAAGGGTGTCGTTGCCTTTGCCGCCCTTAACGTTGTCGTTGCCACGATCGCCCTTTATTACATCGTCGTCATCGCCGCCCTCGCAATCATCGTCATCTTTACCCCCGTACATTTCATTTTTTTTGCCAGGGTTTCCTTTGATTTTGTCCTTGCCTTTTTGGCCGAATATCTTATCCCGATCGCCGGTGGCGACAATTACGTTATCGCTATCATCACCAACGAGGGTTCGGCGATCAATGCCGCTGCCATCATCGTTGCTCGCACCTTCTTCTAGTACGCCGTTAAATTCCGCAATTTGCTTGTTATCAGCAGCACCTGTTTCGGATGCACCCTTAGACGGATCAGGAGATTTGGTGGTAACGCCGTCGGGGTTTTCGATCGCTTGCTCAATTAACTTGGCTAACTCCTCCTCGGTAATTGTAGAGCTGTTGTTGCCTAAATTCCCGACTGGATTTTGTGTTTCCTCTCGAACGGGAAAAAGTGTTTCCGGTTTTTTTTCTAACGTTGTTACGTCTGGTTCCATTGTTGATATTTCCCCAAAAAAGGTAAGCTTCTTAGAATCACTTTATCAGCAAACAGGAGGCTGCAGAAGAAAAAAAAATAACTTCATGCTTTCGCCTGCTAGAGGAGCTGGTTTCCTCATTTTTACTATTATAGATGCCACTTAAACAGCAAGGTTTTTTTCGCTCTGTTGCGAGTTTTATATTCTGCCATTGCGTACCACAATTAATTGCTCTGCAACCTACACTGTAATTACTGCGCCGAAGCGCCGAGCATTTGAGCTGTTCTCGGTAATTTCTCCAGTAAGCTGCGCCGAAGGGCCCCTTATTGTAGATTCTCTACGTAATTTCTACAGTGAATTAGCTGAATTTAAACTCGCAACTGACAACTCCTAAATAACTACCCAAAACCTGTATCCCCCAAATTCTACCCTTGCTTTTTTTCCGATCTAGGCTGGGTGTATTAAAGTTTTGTAACACTCCCAGCTTTGACAAATCCTTCCCTGACCTAGGATTTGAATCTCTTGACTAAACGACAGCACCCTCCTAATTTTAGTTCCCGATGATTAATTAAAAATTTAGATCATTCGCCCGGGCAAATATTTGTTCTAATTTTTAGTTGCACAAATTTTTATCGAGTTGAGGAAACATCGCGAACTGAGAAAAATTTTTTTTTTCTGATTAATACTAAGAACCTGCCAAAATTTATCTATCTCAAGACAGATTGTAAAATTTTTCCAAACAGAGTAAGAGATGCAGGAGTCGTTTTTGGTGACAGTTGCAAGATCGGCATTTTGAGCGGGAACGACCCACGGCGAGGCTGCCCAACCCTATTCCTTTGTAGAGACTTCGCTACCAAATCCAATAATTCTCCGAGAAACCGGCCTGATGAGGCGTAATCCTCTAGATGCCAAAAATGATGGTTGCTGGAGAGTACCGGAATAATTTGATTTGCCTTGTATTGTTGAGAGTTCTTGGCGGGTTAAGTTTATTTTTGCTGCTTAACTTTAACTAGATTAAGAGAGTTAAATTAAAAGTTTTCTATATCATAAAAGCGGAAAATTAGCAATAAGTTATTAGCAATTATCGATGGTCAACTATCGATTATCGATCGCCACTGAGGTCTTAAGGATGAGGGCGGAGAGCTTACGGATGAGAGTCCAGGGCTGACCAATTAATTAATTGACACAAAATCAAGATTACACATGGGGGGTTGGTGGTAGAGGATAAGCCGTAAAGACCGATCGACCGATCGCCCAAAAAAATAAAATACTCAAATTTCCCTGCGATATTGCCCTGAAACCGGTTGGCGAGAGCCGAAGTAATTTTAATAAGAACTAGAGATCCGCCTGGTAAAGTGCCTCCAATTTAACTTTACTCAGCAATGAGAAACTCAAGTTCACGACAAATCTAAAGGGGTCTGCGGTAGAGGTGCAAAATGTTAAAGATAGCAAGATTGGAGAAAATTCGGCTTTCACCGAGCCACAGGGCAATCAAAACTAATAAACTGTTATTAAAGTACAACTTTTATATCCTCAAAGTGTTTGAACAAATATATATGACGCCAGCGATCGCCCGATCGGGGGAAGCGCATTCAGAAACTTTGATTCAAAGAGTAAAAATTATTTTGCCGATCGCTCTTGCTAGCCGCAAAAACGCAGGCAAATTCAGAATTAAGGCGGGAGGGCGCTAAATCCGTGAGCCAGGAATTTCAACTCTCAGTCACCCCTGTTGGGGACGACGAATATCTAGTGCGGACAGAAAGGGTTGCACCCGGTGTACCCTTAGCCGAACAACAAGTCCGCTGGCCGATCGACGAATGGCTTGCACTGTCTGCTCAACTGATGAACGACCCGCTGGTGGGCTTGCTCCAGGGAAAAGCATTACACGGAAGCAGTTTGGCCGGTCGCGGCCTCTCCCGTTCGGGACCCAACTCAGTGCCGAATTTAGTAGCGCTCGGACAACAATTATACAGCGGGCTGTTTCAAGGAAACTTGCGCGATAGCTGGACTTGCGCTCAAGGCATCGCCCAGCACCGCCGAGAAGTGCTGCAACTGCGACTCGGACTCAAAGGCCGGCGCTTGCCACGGCTGCCGTGGGAAGTGCTGCACGCGGGCGATCGCCCTTTGGCAACTGGCACCGATGTCGTGTTTTCTCGCTACCAACCAGGTACAAGTTTGTTCAAACAAACCCGGATACTGCCTAGTGGTGGGCCACTAAAAATTTTAATGGCGATCGCCTCTCCGAGCGATCGAGACAGCTTGCAGCTTAAGCGAGAAGTGCTCCATTTGCAACAAGAACTCCAAAACCGCACCGGTCATCCTCTCAAAAACAGCCCCCATTGCCCGGAAATTCAACTGACTATTCTCGAACAGCCCGATCGAGAACAACTTACCCAAGCCCTAGAACAAGGACACTACCAAGTCCTGCACTACGCAGGCCACAGCAACTTAGGTTCCAGAGGTGGGGAACTCTACCTAGTCAGCAGCCGCACCGGCTTAACCGAAACCCTCAGTGGCGACGACTTAGCTGGATTGCTCGTTAACAACGGTATTCAGATGGCCGTGTTCAACTCCTGCCGCGGCGCCTACGGCGACCCCTCAGACCTCGCGGACGACAGCCCGGAACGGAACTTAACCGAAGCTCTAGTGAAGCGGGGCATTCCGGCAGTGCTAGCAATGGCAGAAAGCATCCCCGACGATGTAGCCCTAACTCTGACACGGTTGTTTTACCGCAACCTCAATCAAGGCTATCCAGTCGATCTCAGCCTGAGCCGGGCCAGAGCTGGGCTAATTTCTGCCTACGGTTCTCACCAGCTATACTGGGCTTTGCCGATTCTCTACCAGCACCCGGACTTTGACGGCTATTTGACCGGCGCCCCAGTCCACAGCGCGACCTCCGGTTCTATGGTGCACATAATCGGGTCGGGAACGCAACCGGCGATCGCGGGTACTGAATGGAAGGCTGCGTCTTCGGTTTCGGCGATCGCCCAATACCCCCCAATCCCAGCCAATAGATCGCATGAGTCAGACAATTCTGACGGCGAAGTCTGGGAATATCCCAACCAATTAAAAGATCGCAGGGATTGGGTTCACCAGAACGATCGACCCGATGCTGCTAATTCACCGAACTCACCGACGGCTTCGCCCTCCTCTATTCCTAATTCAGAGTGTGCGGCGATCCAAGCAACTCGCGCCGCTGCAGCGACTCAGAAACCGTTAAAAAAACCGGGGTTGAAAAAATCTGTGGCCCTGATGCTTTGCTTATTGCCCGTTGCTTTGAGTGCTGGCTTTTTTGGGTGGCGGCACTCGAACCAGCGAAGCACGAAACCAGAAGAGTTACTGCCGGCGGTACGGACTCCCCTGTCGCAAAATTACCTGCAACAACGTCACTAAGGAATGAAAAATTAATAACTTGCACAATTAAACCCCAGAAGCCTTGATCCAAGGTCAACTATTGCTCTATTAGTCACCTTATTTATTTTTCATTCCTAAAAGCGATCGCCCACTGCAATGCTGAATTTAGACCCCCTTGGCCCGGCTCCAAACTGGGTGGGGTTTTTGCTGGCCATTCGCGATCGGCTGCCGCTGGCCATTCGCGATCGAAAGTATGCTGCTCGATCGAATCTCGGACTTACGTTCATCCAGCCGGTTTTTACCGAAAATAAGCAGCAGCCCAACCAAGCATCGAGGAAGAAACCGGGTTTCTCGTCGAGCAAGTAAGTCCGGGACTCTTAATATAAAATTAGTCAGTCGATTTGAGATTTTAGACTTCGGCTTGAGCCCTGAGTCGAAGGATTTGAGATTTTAATTTTACTCCACAGATAAATCTGGGAACAGGAACAAGACTCTAAAATTTTGATCTCTCCACGACAGGAGTCGGTGGCTTGTATGCGTTTTTGAGCGGGCTGATTCGGCCGCAGGAGCATTCGTCATTCGGCACAAGACAATAAAAGCCAGAGTTGCCACAATTAAGAACGTCCTCACCCTCAGCGCGCTTATTTCACAATAATTAATTATGGAAGCGGCTGTGAGTTTGACAATCAAGCATCCAGGATACCCGCCACGTGATTCATTCCGAAAGCAGACTCAGGACCGGTGAAATAAAAAACCTGTATCCGATAAAGGCGCCCCGAATTTATCCGTGGGGTCAAGGCTTCAATCTAAAATCTAAAATCTAAAATCTAAAATCGATTGACGCGCCCCTCCAGTTGGTGCATAAATTTTGAGAGTATGGCAGTTTACAGGCCACGAGTGGAAACCAATACATTTCCATGCAAACTCCATGTCGGGAACCGCAGCTAATTTGTAGTGCATCAAACATTTAAGCTGTGGTGCATTTAACTCGGTCTTTTTCAATTCCCCTGTGGAAGTAACCTCAAATTCTCTGGCTTGGGGCCGGAGGAGGAAGATTTTCCCGAGTTCCCCGTAGAAATCTACTGATTCCTGGCGAAGTGTTAAGAGTCGCAAAGCAATCTCGCCCGATCAAAACTATGGGAGCATCTCATATTTGTAAAAATACTTCTTCTGGCTCCTTCCTTCTTCTGGCTCCTTCCTTCTTCTTCTTTC
>NZ_JAUBOX010000048.1:0-56048 GCF_036700445.1 Microcoleus sp. T3_B1 | reverse complement strand
TGCCTCATACAACTTGCAAGTCAATTACCATTTCGCGCACTGCCGATAGTTGGTTTATCGCATTTGCCTACGAACAACATCATGAACCAACAATCAAAAGTCATGATGTTGTAGGAGTTGATTTGGGAGTCAAAGAGTTAGCTACACTTTCAACGGGCGTAGTATTTCCTCACCCAAAGCACTACAAAGCACATCTCGCAAAACTCAAGAGGTTGTCAAGGGTTATTGCCAGAAAAGTCAAGGGTTCCGAGAATAGATACAAAGCCAAAATTCAATTAGCAAAGCATCACGCTAAGGTAGCAAATCTTAGAAAAAACACTCGGCATAAAATCACTACTTACTTATGCAAAAACCACGCAAAAATAGTAGTAGAAAATTTGAATGTTTCCGGGATGTTAGCCAATCATAAACTAGCTCAAGTAATAGCTGATTGTGGATTCCATGAATTCAAACGCCAGTTAGAGTACAAGGCTAAAAAGTTTGGCTGTGAAATAATCGTTGCCGACCGATGGTTCCCGTCGAGCAAGACCTGTTCAAACTGTGGACACATCCAAGATATGCCACTCAAAGAAAGGACTTATAACTGTGGAAGTTGTGGTCATTCGATGGACAGAGATTTAAACGCAGCAATTATGTTATCGCGGTTGGCTAAACCGTGAAAGCTTACTGAGGGATAACCGCTCCCATGCTCCCGATGAAGTAAGAAGCAAATGTCGAGACTTGTCTAGTATTTGTGTAGCAGGTCGCGCTCAGATGTCCGACTAGCGCCATTGCTGTCAGACCTCATCCGCTGCAACTAAAGACAAATATATTTAATAGTTAAAAATTTTAATGGGTTAAAAAATTAACACTTATTATTAAGAGTTATCCAATTTTCGAGGCGAGGCGCGATAAATTATCTTTGCGATCTCCGGTGGTGTCGATCGACAAACTGCTGACCTCGACTTCCACATTCAGTGAAATCCACAAAGGAATTGTAAAATTTTCCTCACGTCTGTACAGATGCCTTCTACCTTCTGCCTTCGAGTGACGCCCCATCACCCCCAACTCCTTTCCGCTTGAGGGAACAGAGTAAGAGACGGAGGTCGCCGACTGCGACTCTTGGTTATTCAACGCCTGGGTTAGGTTCTAAACCCCAGTGGTGTTTCAGAAAATGGCGGTACATGGTTTCTCGTAGCATCATTTGCTCGTAAAGCTTGACCAAAAACTCCTGAGCTTGTTCACGGCTCATGTCACTTACCTGTGTTTTGAAGGAACACAGGCTAAATTGCTGTTCCAAAGACAATTCTGCTGGTTGGCTCATGACTTTGACTCCTCTGTAAGTAAAGGTGACTTAAAAGTGAACACCTGGATTAACCAGATTTGTAAGTTGTTTCAGCGATCGACCATTGGTTTCGGGATGCCCGATTTCCCATCTGGCTTTAGTCTATATTACAAAAGGTAACAATGATTTGACAAAATTACCATATGTCCTAAGAAATAACTTACTTAGGGATAGAGATGCCGAGATGTCTGCAAAAGTTCCTTCCGCAGGCATATACAAGTGTATCTACTTGTCAAGAGAAAAAAGGCTCAGTACGAACCAAAAGAATTGAAGCCCTTTATACCAAATCCGGCGGAGATTCTCTCCGCGAGGGGGAGAGGGGGAGAGGGGGAGAGGGGGAGATGAGGAGAGTGGAAGATGGGGAGAGGGGCAGATGGGGAGATTGGGAAAATTTCTATTTCTCTGTTCTCCCTTCTTCCTTCTCCCTTCTTTCGACTTCCATCGGACTGACATCCGTTACATCCGTTACCTCCGTTACACAATCCGTTGCCGAACCTTCTTCCTAACTAATTCGACGGCCCGCCATCCTGCGGTGGAGTGGCGATTCCGGGTCTGAAATTGGGAGCAGCGGGCGCAGGCGAAACAGGAGGTATGCCCTGATTTTCCCCAAAGTTACTAGGCTGCTGTGGAGCCGGGAGAGGGGATTGAAACTGATTCGGATTGAACTGCTGCTGTGGAGTGGGGAGAGGGGATTGAAACTGATTGGGATTGAACTGTTGCTGCCCCGGAGGCACAGGAGACGGAAGAGGTTGACCGGAATTGCCGATCGCAGGTGCCGCAGGAATGCCAGAATTGGGAAGCGAGGTATTGGGCAATGGGGAGGGAGCCGAACTAGGAAGAGTTGCCAGGGCAACTCTATCGCCCCCTACCTCTCTCAATTTGTCTAAAACCTCCACAACTTTGGCATATCTCGCATTTTGAGGAGCGTACAGCACCATCAACCCCGTAGGATTTTGGCTTTGGAAACTCTTTAAAACTCGATCGAGTTGTTGGTAATTAACAGGCAATTGGTCGATATAAGTTTGACCGAAATCGTCAATGCTGACAATCAGCATCTCTCGCATCTGTACTTGTCCTGTCTTCGCTTTAGGCAAATCCACATTAATGGCTTGCTGCCGAGTCAGTTGCAAAGCCGCCAGGAGAAAAAACGTCAGAATGCAAAAGATCACGTCAATTAAAGGCACCAGTTCAATCCGAGCCTCTTCCGCAGGAGTATCTAGATTAATCTTCATCAGTTCTCCTTGATTCTAATTATTAGAAGGTGAATCTTCAGCCGGATCGGAACCTTTCAATTTCGGCTCCCGATTCCGTTCTCCCGATTCTTGAGAATTGAGAGAACGCCTGTTCAAACCATCTGCACCAAAAGAAGAATTGCTGTATTCTGCACCGGGTGCTCGACCCTTAGCATTAGCTGCAGGCCAGTATTGCCTGTAAAGCAATTCCAGTTCATTTCCAGCTTTGCGAAATATTTTGGCCTGGTTGAACAAAAAAGCTTGAAATATCCTATAAAAGGCCAAGCTAAAAATTGCTACTATCATCCCAGTAGCAGTCGTGATCAGCGCCTCGCTAATCCCCAAAGTTACGCCAGTTGTTGCCGCCGTGCCGATGTCGCCCAGACGGATGGAACTGAGCGAGTTAATCAAGCCCAAAACTGTTCCCAGCAAGCCCAGCAACGGGGCTAGAGCGATCGTAGCTTCTAAGATTTTGTCACCGCGGCGCATCGAAGCCAACTCTTCATCGGCTGCAGCTTCGAGTGCAAGTCGAAATAAGTCTGGTTCGGGATTGTAGAGCCGCAGGGGTGCAGAAAGAAATCGCCCGATCGGCTGTCGGTTAGCTTGTCTGGCAATCTCGTTAGCAGCCCCCCAATCGCTGCGAGCCGCTTCAAGAATCCGGTTAACTATCTGCTTTTCTTTGCTCAGGAGGCTTGCCCAAAACCACAAGCGCTCGATAATTGTACTCAAAGATAAAATCGATAACAGCAACAGGGGCCACATGGCGGGGCCGCCTTTTTGAAACAGTTCTTGAATATTCACAATATTTTTGCTCCTGCAGTACCCGCTAACTTTTGCTTCTGTTCTACTTTTTTTAACAAATCTAAGGCCATTTAATTTTAGCTATTAATGTACTCAGGACTTACGCACTCGCGACTAAAGAAAGCCGATTTTGGGAAATGGGCATCGGGGTACAACGAAGTATTTTCGTCGAGCAAACCCGGTTTCCGGGTAAGTCTTGGTACTGTTTTCTAGTGCCGGCGCGCGATGGGCGGCGACTTCCTCACAACTCGTCTAAATCTTGACACATATTTTGCAGCGATTGGTGTTGAAGGCGGCGGGAAGAGCGGCGATATTTTTTTGTTTGCAGCTTCGGTTCGTAATGCTGCGTACCATCCGACTTGGTTTGCTGCTTCAAACTCGATTCGGCACTGCTAGAGTTTTGCAGAGCTTGTTGGCGGACGATCGCCTCTTCGAGAAACTGCAAGTAATACTCATAGCGCTCCCAAGCTCCCCGCACCACACAGTTAGGCTCGTCTCGGTGCGAACAGTCGCTAAACTGGCAGCTACCCAAAGCTAGCCTCTGGCGCGCTTCTGGGAAATATTCCGCTAACTCTGAGGGATCGCATTCGAGAGCCGGCTGATTAAAGCCCGGAGTATCGGCCAAAAGTCCGCCGCCGGGAAGTTCAAATAGTTCGACGTGGCGAGTCGTGTGGCGCCCGCGGCCGAGTTTGCCGGAAACAGCGTTCACTCGCAGATTCAGGGCCGGGATCAGTTGGTTGATTAAGCTGGACTTGCCAACCCCAGAAGGGCCACAAATTACCGTTATTTTCCCTTGCAGGTGGTCTAGAAGCAAGTTCGGCAACGGGCTATGTACGGGGTTTAACGGATGTAACGGCTTGACCGAATTTGGAACTTGGGGGTTATCCTCAGAACTCAGCAGAGATGGCTCTATTTTCTCCGCTAAGTCATTGAAATGCGGTTCAGAGGCAAAAATTTCATTTTGATCCTTAGCGGGAGCTTCCTGAACTCCTGCACCGCTGCGGACGCTAATAAACATGGGTTCGTAGCCCCAGCCTGAAAGCCGATCGCGCCACTGTTCCAACTCCTGGGGCGTGACCAAATCGCATTTGTTCAGGCACAAACTCACCTCTAAACCTGTAGATTCTGCCTTGACTAAAAACCGAGTTAATGACGCGGGATCTAAGTCTGGTTCAGCGAGGGCAAAAACGAGGAGAATGCGATCGGCATTAGCTACAGGCGGGCGGTTGAGTTCTGTTTGGCGCGGGAATACTTCAGAAATTGCACCCCGGCGGTCAGTCCAGTCCGGTTCGTCTACCACCACGCGATCGCCCACCATCACCTGTTGGCCAATTTTTTTGAGTCGAGTGCGGCGAGTGCACAGGAGAGTCGGAGAATCCGCGAGGGGAGCATTTTTCCCGTCAATGGAGACTTCGGGATCTAACCTCACTTGGTAGAAGTTAGCCTGAACAGCAATTACAGTACCCACGATCGAGGGTGAATTCAGGCTCATCCTGCTTCCTTGTCTTCTGGGCGCTGCACTTTCATTGAAAAATAGCCCGACTCCGGCTGATCAGCGACAAATTGCGTTTCGAGAATCTGGTAGCCTTCCATTTTGAGACTATCAGGTACTTGTTCGATCGGCTCCCCAGCATCCAGCCACACTTCCAAAACAGATCCCGGTGCCATTTGCTCCAAGCGCAGTTTAGTGCGGACAAAATTCAGAGGACACGGAGTACCCCGCAGATCGATTTTGGCATCTGGGGATTTGGGATTTTCAATTTTCGATGTTGAATTCATAATGCTTTTTGCAATCTCAAATCCTGAAAGCCGTAGTTTTTTAAACAAGTTGCGTGGAAACTGGAGAATCTAAAATTTTGTGTCCAATTGGACACCGACTATTATTCTTTCTGAAAAAAGTGAGCGCAATTGCGCTCACTTTTTTGAGGGCTGCTGAAACGCAATGCCCAGGAAGCGTCCCACCTGAGATTTTTGTGAGCAATTGCACACAATTTTTTGACAGATACTAAAACAAATGCCTGGGGAATCCTGAAACAGGAAAATTTGACACCAATTGGTGTCAAAAATTGCTTATTTCTGAAACAAATTGCCCAGAAATCCTTCCAAGCCGCCTTTACCAGTACGATCGCCCTTCAGCTTAGCAAGCTGCATCAGCAATTCCCGTTCCTCAGCCGTCACCTTAGTCGGAATGTCAATAGACACCGTAATCAAATGATCGCCGCGACTGACTGGATTTCCTAACCGAGGCACCCCTTTTTTCTCAAGAGTCAGAACAGTATTTGCCTGAGTTCCGCTAGGAATCAACAATTCCGTCGGCCCGTCTACGGTTTCAACTTCCAACCGGCACCCCAAAATTGCTTGCAAATAACTAATTTTAACTTCCGAGCTAACGTTAGTGCCGTCGCGCTTAAATAGCGGGTCTTCATTCACCGCCAAGAACACGTAAAGATCCCCTGGCGGCCCGCCCAGTTTGCCGGCATCCCCTTCATTGGAAACGCGCAAGCGAGTACCGTTGTCAACCCCAGCCGGAATTGTGATTTTCAGCTTTTTCATCACTTCTTTCTGGCCCCGGCCGCCGCAAGTTTCGCACTTATCCTCAATCACTTGCCCGGTGCCGTTGCAAGTGGGGCAAACTGAAACTTGAGTAAAGCTGCCGAAAGGAGTGCGGGTAGCGCGTCGGACTTGACCGCTGCCGGTACAAGTCGAGCAAGTTTGGGGTCTGGTTCCCGGTTTCGCGCCAGTCCCCGTGCAAGTCTCGCAGGTTTCTAGATGCTTGATGCGGAGTTCTTTTTCCCCACCAAACACTGCTTCGCGAAAGTCCAGCCGCAAATCGAGGCGCAAATCGTCTCCGCGCACCGGCCCGCTGCGCCTGCGACCTTGCTGTTGTTGGCCGACGCCTCCCTGAAAGCCCTGAAAGAAGCTTTCAAAAATATCGGCAAAGCTGTCACCAAAGTCTTGGAAACCAGGTGCGCCTGCACCGCTGACGCCTGCTTCGCCGAAACGGTCGAAACGAGCGCGGGTTTCTGGTTCTGAGAGTACCTCGTAGGCGCGGTTAATTTCTTTAAACCGCTCCTCGGCACCGGATTCTTTGTTGACATCTGGATGGTACTTGCGAGCTAGGCGGCGGTAAGCACGCTTAATTTCTTCTTTGTCTGCGCTGCGAGAAACGCCTAATATTTCATAGTAATCACCGGCCATAGAGCTGCTTGCCTGGAGGTAAATAACAAAAAGTGTACGAAAAAGAAACGGGCTACCTTTCCTGAAATTACAGATTAAAAATCAAAAATTCTCATTGTTAATTTTTAACTTTTAATTTTTAGCTTTTCTGTTTTAAAGGAAAGGATTCATATCATCAACTTCTGGTTCGGGAACCTTCTGTTTTTGTTTTGACTGTGGATTGGACTGTGGACTTGGCTGTGGATTTGACTGTGGATTTGACTGTCGTTTTGACTGTCGCTCCGGCTTGGATTCCGGCTTGGATTCCAGCTTTGGTTCCGGCTTTGGTGCCGGCTTTGGTGCCGGCTTTGGTTCCGGCTTTGGTTCCGGCGGAGCTTGGGGCGCCACCTGCAGCTCTTCTTTCAGCAAAATGCTGTCGTCGTCCGCTTTAACCTCTTCTGGTTCTGATGATTCTACTTCTGACATCATCTCGCTTTCAACAACCGCTCCCGGTGGGGCTACCCCGCTGCGGGCTTGGTCGTAGACTGCTGTCCCCAGCGAGTATAGCAGTTGCTTGAAAGATTCGATTGCGGGGGTGAGTTCCTCGATTGTAATGTCGGGGTTAGTCATCGCTGCCCGCAAGGCTGCTGCGGCTGTTTCCGCTTCGGCCTTGAGCTCGTCGCTCAGCAGTTGGGCATTGGTTTTTAAAGTTACACCACAATTATAGACGAGGGAGTCAGCTTGATTTTTGAGTTCGACGAGTAGAGCGCGCTTGATGTCCTCGTCGGCGTAAAGTTCGGCTTCTTGTCGCATCCGCTCGACTTCGGTTTCGCTCAATCCCCCTGTATTGGAAATTTGGATGCTTTGTTCTTTTCCGGTTCCCTTGTCTTCAGCAGCCACTTTGAGAATCCCGTTGGCATCGATTTCAAAGGTAACTTCGATTTGAGGTACGCCACGGGGGGCTGGGGGAATGCCTTTGAGCAGGAATTTGCCGAGACTTTTATTGTCTTTAACCAATGCCCGCTCGCCTTGGAGTACGTGAATTTCTACCGAGGTTTGCCCGTCTGCCGCCGTGCTGTACATTTGCGATCGGCTGGTGGGAATAGTTGTATTGCGCTCTATTACTTTGGTAAACACCCCGCCCAAGGTTTCGAGCCCCAGGGAAAGCGGCGTCACATCAAGCAGCAGCAAGTCTTTGACTTCACCACCCAGCACCCCGGCTTGAATTGCCGCGCCTACCGCTACAGCTTCGTCGGGATTGACGGATTTATCGGGAGAAACGCCCCCAAAATACTTGCTAATTGCCTTTTGAACTGCCGGAATCCGGGTTGAGCCTCCCACTAAAATAATCCTGTCTATGTCTTTGGGGGTCAAACTTGCGTCTTTGAGGGCTTGAGTCACCGGATCGATCGTCGCTTGCACCAAATGAGCCACCAGTTTTTCAAACTGAGCTTTGGAGAGTTCCATTTCCAAATGCTTCGGCCCTTTCTCGTCAGAAGAGATGAAGGGCAAATTGATTGAGGTGGATTCCCGGTTGGAGAGTTCGATTTTCGCTTTTTCCGCAGCTTCTCGGAGGCGCTGCAAGGCCATTTTGTCTTGTGAGAGGTCACTGCCTTCTTGAGTGCGGAAAGCTTCTACCAGCCACTGCACTATGCAGTCGTCAAAGTCATCTCCTCCGAGATGGTTGTTACCGGAGGTAGCGTTGACTTCAAAAATTCCGTCTCCCAGTTGCAGGATCGAAACGTCGAAAGTACCGCCGCCTAGGTCAAAGACCAAGATTTTCTGTTCTATATTTTGCTTGTCCAGCCCGTAGGAAAGGGCTGCCGCTGTCGGTTCGTTGACGATCCGCAGGACTTCTAGGCCGGCGATCGTACCGGCGTCTTTAGTAGCTTGCCGTTGGGCGTCTGTGAAGTACGCTGGCACTGTAATCACGGCTTGGGTAACAGTTTGTCCCAAATAAGCTTCAGCATCTTGCTTGAGCTTTTGGAGTACCATTGCCGAGATTTCTTGGGGAGTGTGAACCTTGTTCCGAATTTGGACGTTAACGGTATCGTCTTTGCCTTTTATGCAGGTATAGGGAGTCCGCGCTCGTTCTTCTTCCGTGTCGTCCCACCGCCGTCCGATAAATCGTTTTATACTGTAGACAGTATTTACAGCATTAGTTACAGCTTGCCGCTTGGCTAGTTGACCTACTAAGCGATCGCCCGCCTTGCCGAATCCTACTATACTCGGAGTTGTGCGGCCGCCCTCGGAATTGGCGATCACGACGGGTTTACCGCCCTCTAACACAGCTACGCAACTGTTAGTTGTGCCTAAGTCAATTCCAATAATTTTTCCCATAGCGCCTCATAAAACTTTGTGGGATGTTTGGAAACCTCCAACTACAGGTTGGGGGAAGAAAAACGACTCAGCTTGTTCAAACAAGCATCACCCGACCTGATTTGTAGGAAATAAACTTGATGTCAATCAGGCAATATCAAAGACGGGTAAAAACATTTTTCAGAATTTTTGGATAAAGCGCTGACCTGCTTTTAGTCATCTTTAATGTAAGAAGTTGGTGAGTCTGCCACCTTGGAACCCCCGAATTCTATTCGGGGGTAAGTGACTTTGAGGAATGCAGTAGCTTGTATCCCGATTAACCTTCCGAACTATCGGGATTTTCATCTGAGGCTACCACAGATAGCCCAGCCGCTGCAACTTTCACTTTGGCGTGCCGCAATACGCGATCGCCCAGAATGTAGCCGCGTTCTAGTTCTTGGATAATTGTTCCTTCCTCGTGTTCGTCACTTGGCTCGCTCAGCAGAGCTTCGTGGAGGTTGGGGTCAAACTGTTCGCCTTCGGGGCGCATCGGAGAAACCCCGATTTGCTTGAGGCCGTCTACCATTTGCTTGTAAACGCTTTGGTAGCTTTTGTGAATGTTCATTTCGCCATCGGTTTGCGGCTTGATGTGCGATCGAGCGCGCTCGAAATTGTCAATTACCGGCAACAGGGGTTTAATCGTGAGACACCTTGCCTGTAAATCTAGCTCTTCTTTTTCCTTTTGGGTACGCCTGCGGAAGTTCTCAAAATCTGCTGCTAGGCGGAGATTTTGATTTTTCAGTTCTTCTAGTTGAGCGGATGTGGCTTGCAACTGAGTTTTTAAAGCCTCTTTTTCATCGTTGGCCTGGGCCAGTTCCTTCTTCCAAGGCTCCGCCGCGTCTGCAGTCGGACTGTTGGTTGAACTGCCGGTGACGGTAGGCCCCGATGCGTTTGCTGGGGTGCGATCGCCCTGAGCACTTTGATAAGCTCGAGCAAGTTCGAGCTCCCAATCCGCCGATTCGTTCGAGTTTCCTGATGCCGCCGGATTTTCGCTTGCCATTGGCGAACCCTCTGGGGTGGTTTCCCCAGTTGAGTTAGGATCTTGATCTTGCTGTTTTTCCTCGTCAATCATCAGAAAAATGGGTAGAAACCCCGTCCTAAAAGGACGGCTTTACATTTTTGATTTACTACCGCCTTGGGACTGGTTGGCTCGGTGTGCTTTTGTGTTGCACTTTCAACGGGACAATTACCGCCTCAAACTTCCCAGCCCTGTACGCATAGTGTTTTGCTCTTTTCGAGCCTCCCTTGCGGGGTAATGTTAGCTTCGACAATGTTTTGAGAGCTTGTTAGGCCCAAAGCACTGTAAAGCGTGACCTTAGAACTGTTTAACCTTCAGCGACAGAGCAAGGAACTAGCTACGCATTCCAGGGTGTCGTGACTCTCAAAACGTAGGCAATTAAGCCTTAATCTGGTCAGAACGGCTTTCGAGATTTCTCTTTCAAGCCTCATGCCTGATAGCTGAGGTTCCTGACAAAAGCTGCGCGACAGAACCCTATCAATTCTAGCAGATACAGTTAACCCGGTAAATCTAGAGGACTCTAATTTAGAGTGTATGGCACAATGTGAAAAGAGGAAGTCTCGCCCGACCTGGAGACATTGCTCAAAGCTTTCCATAAAATATTCAAAGCCCCGTTTAAATATTTAGGTATAATATTATGGCATTAATGGGGCAAACCCAACGTTTGTTGGTTCCTGATTTTTAATTAACGCGATCGCCTTTACAACAATTTTTATAAGTATATTTGCCTGTTAAGTCTACTACAATATTCCCACTTAGGAGGCTTGATGTTTCAATGTTTACTTAAAACGAGAGAAACTTAAAGTTATCGTCGGTCAGACTGTGTTAGTCACAAGCTGACGCTGGCATTTGTTACCATTTGCTGAGTTTCCCAAGTCAGGAGAAAGAGCAATTTGTATGGAGTGACTAAGTAGTTAGCTGTGTGCTTGTGTAACTCAGATACTAGGTTGTTAATCTTGATGCGAATTGGGGGTGTGGTTTTTCTGAGTGGATACCGCCGAAGTCGCTTGAAGTATCGAATTTTGGCCAGTCAAATGATAGACTTTAGCTGGTCTGGCGGAGGTGTTCATCTGTAAATACGATTGATATCTAATTTGCCTCTTGCCAAGATTTTTGAACCGTCAAGCTTACCTCACAAAGGTTCGGACACCATGATAGAATCAAAGTAATATTTACTGACCCAAAACTAGAGTTGCTCAAAATTGGCCCAGGGGGCTCATGCAGCCGACGATCGGGCAGTGACCGATCGCAGATAATTAATCAAAATATATTTCAAAAGGGCGATCGAGGCTTTCGTAAAAGCTATCATCACAGAACAGAGCTCATCTTTAATTTAGTACAGCTAACCGCGCCACCACGGGCGCTGTAATTCGAGCAAACAATTTGGGAAAATAGAATTAGCCTGGGAGGGGGACACACCCCGCCCCGCTTTTCTCTCCCGGTACGGGGAACCTCCAAGTGATGTGCCCTGACGCTATAACGAGAGTATCCCGCAAGTTAATCAGGTAAGTAAGCAACTTAGCACTCAACGAACAAGATTTGATTGCAAGCACCCGCAAATCCCTCCAACATCTCGTCAATTTGTGGACGAAGCTTAGAGGGGAGTGCGAGCTTACACTGTAGAGATAGGGATTGAGCAAGAAAATCATATAGCCTTTCTCAGTAACATGAGGTGCTCATAGGGCTCCGTGGCCTCCGTGGCCTCCGTGGCCTCCGTGGCCTCCGTGGGCATAGGCATAGGACAAAGCCCCCATACCTCACAACGCTTGAGAACCCCTATAGCTGATCCATAAGCAAAGAATACGGGGGTTAAAACCCCGCCTTGGTTTTCCTCTCAGCACTCTGTGTGACTGAGTTTCCCACCTATTGAGTGTTTTTTATGACTAGCACATCCCCGCTTCGCTCCTCCACATCCATAGTTTCTGTGAGCCAATTTCCTCCGGCTCTCACCAAGATGATTCTGTCGGGTTACGTCAACGGCGAGCAAGTGAAGCAAGCTCAAATTGAAAGCCAGAAGTCGGGTAAGCGGTTGACTGAGGTATTAGAAGCACTTACCGGGCAGCCGTTGCCTCCAGAATTGCTGCGACTTTACAAGAAGCAGCAGATGTTTGAACGGAAGATAGTCTACGGCGTTGAAGCATTTGACCCGGAGATGAGCGAAATGTCTAACGAGCAACTCGGAGTTATGCTCGAGGCGTTGAAGATTTCGATCGACATTTGTCACCAAGGTCGGTTTTTACCCGTAGCGAAGACTGAAACTGAGCCGGCGGCGGTTTTAGTGGCAATGGTAGATCCCGACAACCTCAACGCCATAGAAGATTTGCGGCGGATTTTACAGCCTCACGGCTTGGCTTTGCAGCGACGGGTGATTACGCCAGACGACTATCAGGACATAACTTCGGCCTATCAAGACGAGCAAGTTAAGGTAGCAGCCAAAATAGCAGCAGCCGAAAAGCAGAGAAAGATGGATTTAGGGGAGGGAGATTTTGGCGAACTCTCCCTAGAAGAGGAGACTGCCGACCAAGAAGACCTCGCTAACACTTTGGACGATGCTGAGGCGGCTCCGGTAATTAAGGCCGTCAATATCATTTTGGCTAAAGCTTTGTCGGAAAAGGTGTCTGACATCCACGTAGAACCTCAAGAAGAGTTCATGCGGATTCGGATGCGGAAAGACGGGGTACTGCAAGAGTATTTCCGGTTTCCCAAGCAGGTAGTCGCATCGATTACCGCTCGTTTCAAGATTATTGCCAACCTGGATATTGCCGAACGCCGACAAGCTCAAGACGGCCGCATCCGCCGGGTGTTTGAGGGACGCACGGTGGATTTCCGGGTGAACTGCTTGCCTTCCCGGTACGGCGAAAAAATCGTGCTGCGGATTTTGGACAGTTCCAGCACTCAGTTGGGTTTGGGTTTGTTAATCTCCGACGAAGAAACTCTGGCTTTAGTGCGAGAAAGTGCTAGCCGTCCGTTCGGACTGATTTTGGTGACGGGGCCGACGGGTTCGGGCAAATCAACTACTCTCTACTCGATTCTGTCGGAACGGAACGATCCGGGGGTTAATATCAGTACGGCGGAAGACCCGATCGAATATGCTTTGCCAGGAATTACCCAATGTCAAGTAATTCGGGAAAAAGACTTGACTTTTTCCAACATTCTGCGGGCCTTTTTGCGGCAAGACCCTGACGTGATGCTGGTGGGGGAAACGCGGGACAAGGAAACGGCAAAAACGGCTCTGGAAGCTGCTTTGACCGGACACTTGGTGCTGACGACGCTGCACACGAACGACGCGGCCGGGTCGATCGCGCGTTTGGCAGAAATGGGCGTAGAACCGTTCATGGTTTCGGCCGCTCTGTTGGGCGTGTTGGCTCAGCGTCTGATGCGGCGCGTTTGCGACAAATGCTGCATTCCTTACCAGCCTACTGCCGCAGAACTCGGCAAGTACGGTCTGTCGCCTTCTCAAGAAATTGATCTAACTGTTTACAAAGCCAACACCATACCGGTGGAGGAAAGGAAGGAACTGGCAGAACGCGAGCAACTTTGTCGGAAGTGCGGCGGCATAGGCTACAAAGGACGGGTAGGGGTTTACGAGTTCCTGAAAAATACTGAGCGGCTTCAAACTCTGATCACTCAAGGAGCTCCCACAGAGCAAATTAAGGAAGCAGCAGTGGAAGAAGGGATGAAAACGCTACTGGCTTACAGCTTGCAGTTGGTGCGGGAAGGCGCGACTACTTTTGAAGAAGTCGAGCGTGTGACGTTTACAGACTCTGGCCTGGAGGCTGAAATGAAAGCAAAAAGCAAGCAGGGACTTACCTGCAAAACTTGTCAGGCGCAATTGAAGCCGGAGATGCTGGATTGTCCGTACTGCTTGACGCCACGCTTTTTGGATTGATTCAACAGTTAACTGTTGACTGTTAACTGAGCTAGATTGGTCAATAACTATCAATTCGATCGAGGAGAGGTATCTATGGGTCTGATGATTGAAGACGTACTGGAGTCCCTGGTAGAGCAAGGGGGTTCGGACATACATATCCAAGCGGGCGCGCCTATATTCTTCCGAGTCAGCGGGAAACTAACTCCTCAGACGCAATACGGCGACATTCTGTCTGCTGAGGAAGTGCAGATCCTAATTTTCCAAATGCTCAACAATATGCAGCGCAAGCAGTTGGAAATGGAGTGGGAACTCGACTGCGCTTACGGCGTTCGGGGATTGGCTCGGTTCCGCGTCAATGTCTACCGGGAGCGGGGTGCTTGGGCTGCTTGTATGCGGGCTCTGGCTTCTAAGATTCCTAACGCCGATGCTTTAGGCGTGCCGCAGATTTTGCGGGATCTGACGGAAAGACCCAGGGGTATGCTGTTGGTGACGGGACAAACGGGTTCCGGGAAAACTACTACGATGGCGGCGTTGTTGGATCTCGTCAACCGGACGCGGGCGGAACACATTCTAACAGTTGAAGATCCGATCGAATATGTGTTTCCTAATATCAAGAGTTTGTTTCACCAGCGCCAAAAGGGCGAAGATACAAAGAGCTTTGCTAATGCGCTGAAAGCTGCTTTGCGCGAAGATCCGGATGTAATTCTCGTGGGGGAAATGCGGGACTTGGAAACGATCGGTCTGGCAATTTCGGCGGCAGAAACGGGTCACATGGTGATGGGAACGCTGCACACTAATTCGGCTGCTGCAACGATCGATCGGATTTTGGACGTGTTCCCGCCCATTCAACAACCCCAAGTTCGCGCCCAGGTGTCTAACTCTTTGGTGGGAATTTGCAGCCAAAATTTGGTCATAAAAGTTGGGGGCGGCCGCTGCTGCGCTATGGAAATCATGGTAAATACTCCAGCTATGGCTAACTTGATCCGGGAGGGCAAAACTCCGATGATTTACTCTCAAATCCAAATGGGGGCAAAATTGGGGATGAGGACGATGGAAATGGCCCTCGCTGAACTTTACAAGAGCGGTAAAGTCACTTGGGAATCGGCAATGGCCAAGGCTTCTAAGGCTGACGAACTCGAACGCTTGATCGGCCCGGCACCTGTTGGTGATGGCAAAAAGGTAGGGGCTCATTAATTCAGTCGGCAGTCATTAGTCATTAGTTATTAGTCATTGGTCATTAGTCAGTTGGCCGTTAGCCGTTGTTATTAATTATGGGTAACAACTAACAACTAACAACTGACAACTGACACCTGACAACTGACAACTAAGTTTTAATAAATTTTCAGAGGTGAGCTGTGGCTACCAACGTTATCCGCGAAAAACCGAAAGGTGGCTTTGATTTCAGTAAGATTCAGGAGCAAATTGAATATAACCTTACCAGCCTTACTGTTAAGGATATGGCTATTTTTGCTCGTCAGTTTGCGGCTATGTTTAATGCAGGGGTGGCGATCGTTCGATGCCTTTCTGTGCTGCACGAGCAGTGTTCTAATGCTAAGCTGAAGCGAGCGCTCAGGAGCATGAATGCTGACGTGCAGGAGGGGATAAACTTGGCAGAGGCGATGGCTAAGTTTCCTGATGTTTTTGACCAACTGTTTATTAGTATGGTGGCGGCGGGAGAAGTCGGGGGGGTGCTGGATGAAACCCTAGATCGTCTGGCGGTGATGATGGAAAAAAATCACAAGACGGAGGCTGAAATTAATTCGGCGATGTCTTATCCGAAGACGGTGTTTTCTATCGCGATCGTGATTTTTTTCGCAATGACTATATTCTTGCTGCCAACTTTCGCCAAAATTTTTAAGGATATTGGTGCAGATTTGCCAGCATTTACGTTGTTTATGTTGGCAATTAGTGCATTTTGTACGGCTTGGCCTCCAATTCAACAGGTGACAGTTATTGGGGTGATTATAGCGCTCAAAATTGCCTTCGATATGTACTACAAAACTCCCATAGGTCGCCTACAAATTGATAGAATTGCGATGAAGTTGCCGATTTTTGGAGATTTGATCGAAAAATCTGCGGTGGCTCGCTTTTGCGTGATATTTGGGTCGCTGACGCGATCGGGCGTGCCGATTCTCAATTCTTTGGAAATTGTGCGAGATGTGGCGGGGAATCAGGCGATATCTAATGCGATCGAATATGCGAGACAGGAAATTCAAAGCGGTGGCATGATCAGTATTGCTTTGCAAGAACAAGCTGTTTTTCCGTCTTTGGCCATTCAAATGATGGCAATTGGGGAGGAGACAGGGGAACTTGACAAGATGCTGATGAAAGTTGGCGCTTTCTACGAAACGGAAGTGGAAGAAGCAGTAAAAGGACTTACCAGTATGCTAGAACCTCTGATGATTGTTGTCGTCGGTGGTATCGTAGGTTCGATTTTGCTGTCGATGTATCTGCCGATGTTCGCAGTGTTCCAGAAGCTGTAAAAAAGAGCTAATTAGTTATTAGTGATTAGTTAGTAGCAATTAACGCCTGACCAATGACTATTTCAATCGTCCCCAGGCTCTGCCTGGGCAGACTTTTGGAGGAGGCACATCCTCGATTAAAAGGAGAAAACAATTTGGAGGCTCTGCCTCCAAATCTTCCTTACCAGGGTCTTCCAATTGGTGAAAAATTACGAAAATGTCACAAAAGTCAAGTAGGATAGGCACACAGATTTAACTGCTGCCTACTCCTGGCTTTACGCTCCAGGGTAAACGCATCTTAATTTGAACCCAAAATATGCTACAGTTAAATCCGAATAAATTTCTATGTAGTTATTGTAGTTGATGGATGCTATCAATGGCAAAAGGTTTTACTCAAACTTTAAATCACAAACCAAAACAAACAGATTCATGGCCTTCGGTGAATATATTAAAGGCCAGTTTTTTAGAAAATTTTGCCAATTTGAAGACTCCCAGAAGATAAAGAATAACAAAAATACTCAGATATATTACAGGGTAATCGCATCTTAATTAAGGTATAATGGTGAGGGAAATTTTTAAACATTTGACAGCATCTTTCAAGCGCAGCTCGTAAACTAAGGAATGAAAATTGAGTGCGATGCTGATAGCGAGCTAAGCACTCATCAGCGGTTCCACCTAGTTGATTTATCTCCATCAGGTGTTCTTGCCTAGGGCGTGTATTCCAACTATAACCACAACAGAATGCAGGCGATCGCGATCGTGGCTGTATAATTGGCAGGCAGCTTCTCATATCGAATAGCGCTCCGACTCCATTGCTTGAGTCGCTTGATAGCACGTTCCACAATGTTCCGTTGGCGCTAGATTTGACGACAGCCTTTTTCCATCTGCCTGAGTGAGGGATACCTGCCGGGAGTCCATTCCCAGTTTAACTGCTTGTTGGTCGCCGATCCCGTCTCCACCGCAGCCATACATCTGGCCTGTGCATTTTCTGTCATTTGTCAAGTACAATTTATACCAAATCAGATGCGATTACCCTGCACTAATAACCAATAAATATGGTTCACTTTAACGTTGGTTTTCAACACTTTAACTCCTTCGCTGATATTACGCTATCCCTGGCGAAAACTTTACACCAAATGGGAATTCCTATTTCGGTCGAACCATCAACAATAGCCTCTCATCTCAGTCGCCATTCCACAGCAGAAGAAAACCACCTGCTAGAAAAGTGGATGAACACCGCACCCTCAGATTTATTTCATATCAAATGGTCTCATTATTGGAAACCTTATTTTTTAAAAGAACTCAACGGACATCTCAACTTAGAACTTTTTGCGATCAATTACGAATTCGCCAAAAACCATGAGGATTATGATTACTGGATTTACGATGCTGTTAACACTGCATCTCACAAACTAGCCGTCAGCGAATATTCTAAAAACGTTTTAATACAAGCTGGATGTCCTGCGGCTAACGTATCCGTCATGCCTCTAGGTTTCAATCCTTTAATCTCGCAACTCTATTTGCCCCGATCCCCAAAAAAACCAAAAGATGTAAAACATATTCTGCACATGACCAATTCTTTTGATTTCTATAGATTTGGCACGGATCTGGTCATTCAAGCTTTTTGGGAAGAGTTTAAAGATGATTCTAACGTAGAGTTAATAATCAAAGATGGAGGTAAAAATCCAGATGTTATAGTGGAACATCTCGCCAATATCGAAAAGCAGCTCGGCAAGTTAAAGGCAAAAATTCTGATAATCCCTAAATTTTATAATAAAGCAGAACTAGCTGATTTATACTTGTCAGCAGATGCTTTTTTAGCTCCGTTTCGCGGGGAGGGTTTTGCGATTAAAATTTTGGATGCCTTTGCAGCAGGTTTGCCCGTTGCTATGACTATGTACGGCGGCCCGACTGAGTACGCCAATGCGGATAACTGCTATCCCATTGCTTACGATCTAATTCCGGTCGGAAAGTGTTACGATACTCAGTATCTAAAAATCAGAAATTCTCCTCATTGGGCCGAGCCAAATATTCAGTCTGTTCGCGAACAGTTACGAAAAATTGTTGAAGACCCGATGCGTTTTCGGGTAGGTCAAAAAGCTAGAGAGACGGCGGATTTATTTAATTGGGAAGCTGCCGCTCAAAAATTGTTAAGATTAATGCGAAAGTTGTTTTAGGATCGGAAATTATGGGACTCGAACGCAAAATGTTTAGGGGAATGTTTTCACCGGGGGAAGTGGTACGATTGAAACAGCCTTGTTTTACTTCCGGGCGATTGTTTGAGCCAGGAAAATATAACGCTGATGAGTTGCCCGATATCGCTTTTGATATGGGTTTGGTAGACCATTTGCCACCAGTCAAAGGCAACTGTTCAGAAAATCTCAATGTTCAGAACCCGCCAGATCAAAACCTTGAGGACTAAACTCCCGTTTGCAGTAAGGACTTCAGTCCTAAAAATCCCCGTTTGTAGTAAGGACTTTAGTGCTGAAAATTAAAATAAATAATCAAAGACTCAAGTCCTGACTGCAAAAAAGATAAAGCCAATTTAACCATTTTGCTCTATCTGGGCAATTAACTCTTTCAAAACTTGACTAGCTTTATCGTTCTCAATCTGACAAGTTCCGGCATTCTGGTGCCCACCGCCGCCATATCTTAACATTAACTCCCCAATATTAGTTTTTGAAGTTTTGTTAAAGATTGACTTGCCAACTGCGAAAACAGTATTTTGTTGTTTCAGTCCCCAAAGTACGTGAATCGATATATTGCAATCGGGGAACAAAGCGTATATTACAAAACGATTCCCTGCATATATCACCTCTTCGTTACGCAAATCCAAAACAACTAAATTATTATAAACTTTGGCGCATCGCTGTATTTGCTCTTTAAATTTTTCTTCTTGCTCGAAGTAGAGGTCTACTCTTTCTTTTACATCAGGAAGCTGCAAGATTTCCTCGATGGTATGATATTTGCAGTAATCGATTAACTGCATCATTAACTGATAATTGGAAACGGTAAATTCTTTAAACCTTCCCAACCCCGTTCGGGCGTCCATTATGAAGTTTAACAGCACCCATTCTTGCGGCTGCAGAACCTCTTCTTTCGCAAATTGAGCGGAATCTGATTTGTCAACGGCCAGCATCATCGCCTCAGAAATATCAGGAAACTTTGCTTGACCTCCATAATATTTGTACAGTACCCTAGCCGCCGAAGCTGCATAGGGATCGATGATGTGGTTAATTTTGATTTTCTCGTGTCTAAGAGTTTCGCTGAAATGGTGATCGAAAGCTAGATGAACTCCCTCCACATAGGGTAAATTGGTGCTAATATCGTTATTTGTTATTTCGATTTTCCCATCCTGCATATCTTTAGGATGCACGAATTTAATCTCGTCGATCATATCGAGTTCTTTGAGCAAAACGGCACAGACAAGACCGTCAAAATCGCTGCGGGTGACTAATCTGTATTTTTTAGTGAGTGGCATATGCTTCTGTGATAGGCAGGGACTGATTATAAGACAATATAACTTATTACCCGATCGCTTTCCAATATGAACGCAGACCCTTACGCTTGGATAGAGAAGTCTCTCGACACTATTCGCCGTGCCGATTGGTATCGATCGCCACAATCGATCGAAAGTTCCCCTGGGCCTGTGGTAAAGTTAGCAGGCCACAGGCTGATTAACTTTGCCAGCAACGATTATCTGGGACTTGCCGGCGATGACAGGTTAATCCAAGCTGCTATGGCTGCAACTAAGGAATTTGGGACGGGTGCGACGGGTTCGAGGTTGGTCAGCGGACACCGCGATTTGCACCGACAGCTAGAACAAGCTATTGCTAATTTAAAACAAACTGAAGATGCTTTAGTATTCAGTTCGGGATATTTGGCGAATCTAGGGGCGATCGCATCCGTTGTCGGCAAGCGCGATTTGATATTATCTGACAAGTACAACCATTCGAGCCTGAAAAACGGAGCCACACTCAGCGGTGCAACAGCCCTAGAGTACAGTCACTGCAATCTTGAGGATTTAACGGCCAAGCTAGAGCAAAATCGCGCGAGATACCGCAAGTGTTTAATTATTACCGATAGCGTCTTTAGCATGGATGGGGACTTGTGTCCGCTGCCGCAGTTGTTGGCTGTGGCCGAAACCTTTAACTGCATGGTATTAGTAGATGAAGCTCACGCTACAGGAGTTTTCGGTGCTAGCGGTGCCGGTTGTGCAGAACATTTCGGGTGTACGGGAACACCGCTGATTCAAGTGGGGACACTCAGCAAAGCTTTGGGAAGTTTAGGTGGTTACGTTGCGGGCTCTGCTGCTTTAATTGATTTTCTGCGTAATCGAGCTGCGAGTTGGATTTATACTACGGCATTGACGCCTGCTGACGCGGCGGCTGCTTTGGAAGCTGTGAGGATTGTACAGCAAGAACCAGAACGCCGAGTTCGGTTGCGACAAAATATCGAAACTTTCAAATATTGCGCGATTACCAATCACCAATTACCAATTAGCAATTGCCTCTCCCCAATTTTCAGTCTTCCGTTAAAAGATGCAGCCTCCGCTTTAACAGTCGGCAGCAAACTCAAGGAGATGGGTATTTTTGCTCCCGCCATTCGGCCTCCGACTGTAAGTGTGAGTCGAATTCGGATTTCGCTGATGGCAACTCACGAGCTCGCACACCTTCAGCAGTTGGTAGAGGCGCTGCTGCAAGTTTTGAGTTTTGAGTAAATGTAGGGTGCGTACCGCGCACCGCTTGACTAAATGTAAATGTTGGGCATCGGGCATCGGGCATCGGGCATCGGCCTAATGACTACTGACTTCTGATTGTCAAGATATCGCTATTGACTTATGGCCAATCTTATACAGGAGTTTGGTCGATCGGTCAACAACTGTAAATTTTTTGTAAATTTAGATACTTTTTGGAATTTAGCGCTATATTAGAGAAGTAGCAGGTACACCAAATTTTATATAAGGAACGTCCACCATGAACACAAATCGTCAAAACGTAAAAAAAGTAGCAGAAACCCACCGCGCTAACATTCACAAGCAACTGATGCACCGCATAGAGGTAGCGAGATCCAGTGGCAATCAAGATTTGGTTCGGGTGCTTGAAGAGGAAATGAGACAGCTTTAAAAAAGTTGCAACTATAATTTGCCCGTAGTTTGGTTTAGAGGGTTGTGCGAGAAATGCAGAATTCCGGCAACCGCTACCTGTGAAGTTTTGACTCCTCTCTTAGTTGGTAGGAAAAATCCCGGTTTCTTCAAGAAACCGGGGTTTTTTATTGAGAAGGAAGAAGAAAGAAGGAAGAGGGAACAATCCTGGACGCCCAAACTTTATCTGTAGAGTGCGCCTCGCCCCCCAGAGACTCTACAAATAGCGCAGTCAACCATTTTTTGCCTTAGTTATTAAGTCAGAAGGAAGAGGGAAGAAAAGACAACAGGAGTTATACTGCATTCCTTGTATTTTTATCTGTAGTAAACTGTGCCGAGGCGCGCCCTACTAATAACTACAGGACTTACCCCACTCGCACATGGTGAGGGCGCACCCTCACCCATCACTTGAACCAGTCCGGATCGATCGCAAGTTGACAGTCGCGACTAAAGACCAAACTCAATAATCGCACGAATGACGTACACTCATGTGTGTGCTATTCGTTAGAAAATTGAGCAATTTCTTAGGGAACTCAAGCAATTAACCGGGAGAGAATCTTGCCAGTCCCTTCAAGCTATAATTCAAACAAATCATATTGCTTGCCATGAACTTGTGTGGGGTAGGCGCTCAAAAGTTGAGCGGATAAAACAGGTCAAATAATATATCAAATTAAACACGGGATTCTATCAAATCATTGAAGTGATCAACTAAAAATTCCCGATTTTCTGATGTTTATTGAAGTGAGCAACTAAAAATTCCCGATGTGCTGATGTTTATTGTCTAATTTTAGGGTGCTGGTACACAGATATGTGGCAGTTGCGTAAGTCCTGGTAATATTGAAGACGGATTGAGATAGATTTTCATGGTTGACTGGGAAAGGTAGCTTTCCCAAAATTTAAGACTAGCAAAAATGCTTAACGGAAAAAGTTAAAAGCTATAAAGCTGAACATCAGGGTGGCGACAGTAAAATCCCCAAAATAATAGATAAAACTGATGGCGACAGACATCCGACACCAGCCGGAAAACGGCTACCACTCAGAACCAACTCAACCTTACCCAAGAGACAATCTCAATAGGCGATCGCTCATGCGCCTACCCCGAAGCCTGAGTGCCGTCGAAACATCGGGCTTTGGCCTCACAGGTCACGCCAATTGGTTTACGATCGCCACAGCGATCCAAGCAGCGATTGGGCCTAGCGCCATCTTCGTCTGGTTGCCCGGTATCCTCATGGGCATGATGCTCAATCTACAGGTAAAACGCATCGGTGAGTATTTCCCAGACATGGCTGGGGGAACGCCCAACTATACCGCCCGAATGCTGAAAAATTATCCGGGTCTGGGAAGTTATGCGGCGATCGGCTACTTTTTAAGCTGGGTATCAACACTGCCAATTTCTGCGATCGTACTGACACAGCTCATCAAAGTCAACCTCAATAGTTTAGGTTTTAGGTGTCCTGAAACTTTACTAAATATTACCTTCACGCTCCTACCCTTCATTTTGACCTTCAGTGGCACTCGCGCCTTAAGTATTCTGCTCGCCTTTTTCGTGTTACCGACAGTCGGCGTACTATCCGTTTTTTCGATTCACGGTCTATTGTGGTTAGCTTTTTCGTCAAACAGTCCCGGCTTTTTCCCCACCATTTGGCCGGAATTCACCTTTATTGACTGGGCTAAATGGTTTTACTTTGCTACCTACATTTTCTACTGCTGTGACTCCGCTGCCAGTTTCGTAGCGGATAGCCGCAACCCTACTAAAACGCTGCAGTTTCTCAAAATTTCCGCACTGGCGATGCTGCCTGTTATTTTGGGAGGTGCTTGGGTACTGATGCGCTTGGCTACCGCTCCCGATCTGAAAGATGACGTATTCTTGAATGTATTAGCTGCCTGTCAGGCATTATGGGGGCCCTGGGTTCCCACCCTCGTCACCTTTCTGGTCGTCGCAAGCTGTCTTCTGAGTTGCGCGACAATTGTTTCCAACTGCCCCCGGATGCTGTACCAACTTGCGGTAGATGGGCATATTTCGCCAACATTCGCAGTTGTATCCCGACGGGGTGTATTTGGATTTGGCCTTGTCTTTGTTCTGGTTCTGAGTTTAATCTGTCTAGCTTGGGGAAATGTACCTCGGCTTGTGGCGATTACTAATGTTGGCTTAGTTGTCTGCCTAATGATGTTCCATCTCTCACTGTGGCTGCGGCGGGATCAGCCAGAAGTTCGGTGGCCTGGGTGGTCGCTGGGCTTTTTCGTAGTAGATGCGGTGGTTCTAGTCGTGGGAGGCTTAGCTTGGGGCTGGCAAGACTTTATCATTGGGTTGTTTTTTCCCCTTGCCGTTTTAGCAGTGGATGCAGGGATAAGTCGCATTGCTTTTGCCCCCTTCCATCCCTCGTGGTGGATTCGGCTTTACCGCAACAGAAGCAAGAGCAAAATGCCAGATTTTGTGGCGTTTCAGGTTGTAATTTTGATCTTGCTGATTGTGAGCGCCGTCGCTGTCGGCTGGATTTTTGGCTTCAAATTATATGCTAACTCTACTGTTGGCTTGAATTTATTCGTAGTGCTATTGGTGACAGTTGCTTTTATTGGGGTGGCAGTTGCCTGTTGGACGAGCTTACCCCAGGTCGTCTCAATGGAAGAGGCACGAGAGGGAGCAGAACAGCTCTTTACCATTGCCCTAGATGGTATTGTAGTGCTGGATGAAAATGGTGTCATTCGTCAGACAAATCCCGCTGCTGAAAGCGTCTTCGGCATAGATTCTACTGGGCTAATTGGGTCTTACCTGAACAAATTATTGCCACGATTAGGGGATCAGCCAGAGCAGTGGCTCAGTCGCAGTGAACAGACTTTCAACTTCTCCGATGGTAGTTCGCGCATTCTAGAAGTTGCCATCTCCGATCGATTCTCTCAAGACGCTTCCCTTTCCAATCAGGATCTGCAACAATATGTGGCGATCGTCCGCGATATCACCGATCGCAAGCAAGCCCAGGAAGCCCTGCAAAAAGCTAATGAGGAACTAGAAATCAAAGTCGAGGAGCGTACATCTGAACTCACCCATACTGTGGAGCAATTGCAGAATGAAATTGAAGAGCGCCAGCGGATCGAAGAAAATCTCAGAGCCATGCAAAATCAGATTATCGTGCAAGAAAAACTCGCTTCTCTGGGCAGTTTAACAGCAGGGATTGCCCACGAAATCAGGAACCCCTTAAACTTTGTAAACAATTTTTCAGAAGTTTCTGCTGAATTAACCGAAGAACTTTTACAAGAAATTGAAAATCAAACTGAACGGTTAGAACCAGAAACAAGTGAGTATATTGCTGAGCTATTAACCGATCTAAAAGCCAATCTCCAAAAAATCAATCAACACGGTCAAAGAGCCGACAGAATCGTCGGCAATATGCTTTTGCATTCTCGCGGACAAAGTGGTCATTGGGAAGCCACAGATATAAATACTTTATTAGAAGAATATGTCAATCTAGCCTATCACGGGATGCGAGCCAAGGAGGCTTCTTTTAACATTATCATAAAAAGCGGCTACGATAATGATATTGGCAAAGTAGAAGTCGTGCCACAAGACATTTCCAGGGTTTTTCTTAACATTATTAACAATGCTTGCTATGCAGCCCATAAAAAGAAACAAGAAATGGGAGAAGAATTTTCACCCCAGCTTGATGTCAGAACTCGAAATCTGGGTTCGGCGGTTGAAATTCGCATTCGCGATAACGGGCCGGGTATGACGCCCGATGTACTCGATAAAATTTTCAATCCCTTTTTTACTACAAAGCCTGCTGGGGAAGGGACTGGTCTAGGTCTATCTATGAGTCACGATATTATCGTCCAGCAGCATCGCGGAGAACTAAAAGTAGAAACAGAAGTAGGAAATTACACAGAATTTATAATTACATTGCAAAAAAAAATAGTCGAAGTTAAGGACTAAAAAAAATGAAAGTAATGGTTGTAGACGACGAAGAAGATATTCAGTCATTGTTCAAACAAAAATTTAGAAAAGAAATCAAAGCAGGGCAACTTCACTTTTATTTTGCCCTGTCGGCAGAGGCAGCTTTAAACTACTTAGAAAGCCAGGAAAAAGCGTCTATTGTCTTGATTTTATCCGATATTAATATGCCTGGTATGAATGGGCTAGAACTGCTGAAGCTTATCAAAGAAAAATTTCCCGATCTAAAAGTTTTTATGATTACCGCTTATGGAGATGAGATAAATTACCAAACCGCTATGGAATATGGAGCTGATGACTATATTACTAAGCCCGTTAACTTTGACGAATTAAAAGAAAAAATCTTCACAATATGGAGGAGCCACAATTAGCTTAGGAATAAAAATCAAACAACTTGCCTACACAAAATTTATAGGATATAAATATGCCAATTAAAATACTATTTGTGGATGACGAGCTTGATTTAGAATGTCTGATTTGCCAAAAATTTAAAAAAAATATCCGCACGGCAGGATGGCAGTTGTTTTTTGCCCATAATGGCGTAGAAGCCCTGGAAAAATTGAAAGAACACCCGGATCTAGATATGGTAGTGACGGATCTTAATATGCCTGAAATGGATGGTCTGACTTTACTCTCTAAACTTAATCAAATAGACCTACCCCTGAAAACAATAGTTATATCAGCCTATGGCGACATGAAAAATATAAGAAATGCAATGAACTTAGGTGCCTTTGACTTTCTGACTAAACCGATAGATTTTCTGGATTTAGAAATTACCATCCACAAAACGCTGCGCGACGTGCAACAGTTAAAAGAAAACCAGCGCTTGCGACAATCAGAAGCTAGCGCTAGAGAACAAGCTCAGGATTTACAACAAAGTCTGCAAGAGCTAAAAAATACCCAAGCTCAACTGATTCAGACTGCAAAAATGTCTTCTTTGGGTCAACTGGTTGCGGGGATTGCTCATGAAATTAACAACCCCGCTAATTTTATCTCTGGCAATATTAGCCACGTCAGTGATTATATCCAAAACCTACTGCACCTGCTGCATCTCTATCAGCAGCAGTACACCCCTCCCAGTTCTGAGATTCAAACTGAAATCGAAGCCATAGATTTAGAATTTATGATAGCAGATTTATCCCAAATTCTGGCTTCGATGAAATGTGGTGTTGACCGTATTCACAAGATTGTTTTGTCTTTACGCAACTTTTCGAGGCTTGATGAAGCTAACATAAAGTCTGTTGATATTCACGAAGGGATCGAAAACAGCCTGCTGATTTTGAATAATAGACTTCAAACAACGACAGCGCGTCCAGAGATTCAAGTGATCGAGGAGTACAGCAATCTGCCTTTAGTGGAATGCTATGCTGGAGAACTCAACCAGGTGTTTATTAACATTGTTTCTAATGCGATCGATGCTTTGAATGAGTACAATAAACAACGGTCACTAGATGACATCTTAGCTCACCAACTCGCCCTTACTATTCGCACTATTCTGCTAGAGGAAAAATCCCGTGTCGTCATTCAAATTCGGGACAATGGGGTGGGAATGACCCCAGATGTGAAAGACCGTATTTATGAACCTTTTTTTACTACTAAGCCTGTAGGTCAGGGTACTGGTTTGGGTCTCTATATCAGCTACCAAATTATAGTGGAGAAGCATGGGGGCGCATTGAAGTGTGTTTCAGAGATGGGGGAGGGAGCGGAGTTCTCGATGGAAATTCCAATCAGACAAACTAAGGCTGAACTTGATTTGAGCTAATCGATCGGCCTCTACCAAACGAGAGAGCCTATTACAGCCGTCCGGTTTGCCCTGGTAAAAATCAGCCTTTTCATTACTCCTAAAATAATTTATAATAGAACTTAAAGTATATAAATATTATTCGGATAAGTTAATTAATCAAATGAGAAAAAATGTCGTATACAACCGAAAGGGCTCGCAATATGCCAGCTAAAATATTATTTGTGGATGACGAACCCGATTTAGAATCTTTAATTTGCCAGAAATTTAGAAAAAAGATACGCGCAGGAGAATACCAAGTTTTTTTTGCACATAATGGCGTAGAAGCGCTTTCAAAGTTGCAAGAGGAGCCGGATATAGATATTGTACTGACAGATATTAATATGCCAGTCATGGATGGCATGGCTTTGCTAGCGAAACTTAACGAGCTAGTTACTATGGTCAAAACAGTAGTTATATCTGCTTATGGCGACTTGGGAAATATTAGAAAGGCAATGAATGGTGGGGCATTTGATTTTTTGACTAAGCCTATAGATTTTCAGGATTTAGAAATTACTATTAACAAAACTTTGCAGCACGTGCAAGAACTAAAAGAAAACGAACGCTTGCGCCAAGAAAGAGAGGACAAATTGCGGCACTCAGAAGTGCGAGAGCGAGAAAAAGCTATCCAACTAGAACTCGCAATGCAAAATTTACAGCGCACCCAAGCTCAGCTTATTCAGACTGAAAAAATGTCTAGCTTAGGACAGTTAGTTGCTGGTGTTGCCCACGAAATTAATAATCCCGTTAATTTTATCTATGGCAATTTAACTTATGTCAATGAGTATACTCAGCATTTATTGGGTTTAATTAACCTTTACGAGCAGCACGATGCCCATAATCACCCTGAAATCGCAGCTTTAATTAAAAACATAGAGCTAGAATTTATCAGAGAAGATCTGCCTAAAATGCTATCTTCGATGAAAGTAGGGGCTGAACGTATCCGTCAGATTGTGCTGACGTTGCGGAACTTCTCGCGCCTTGACGAAGCTGAGATGAAACCCGTTAATATTCACGATGGCATCGACAGCAGTATAGTCATATTGCAGAGTCGCCTCAAGCCTAAGCCTGATTGTCCACCTATTCAAATTATTCAAGAATACGGAGATTTGCCAAAAGTAGAATGTTATGTCGGTCAGTTGAATCAGGTATTTATGAATTTGCTGAGCAATGCAATTGATGCCTTGAATCAGTATGATAAAAAACGCAGCCCAGAGCAAATTAAAAACGACCCAAGTACGATTACGATTCGTACTTCTATGCTGAATCCGGATTGGGTAAGAATCAGTGTTAAAGACAATGGGCTGGGGATAACAAGCGAGGTAAGGTCGAATCTATTTACTCCTTTTTTCACAACTAAACCTGTTGGTCAAGGCACGGGTTTGGGATTATCTATTAGCTATCAGATTGTGGTGGAGAAGCACGGCGGAGATTTGAAGTGTTTATCACAGCCAGAGCGGGGTGCAGAATTTGTGATTGAGATTCCCATTAGGCAGAGCGAGCGGGTAGAGATGAAGGCGAGTTAAGGGGAATAAAATTGGCTAAAAGAACGCGAAATCAGTAAAAGTCTAGCTTATTCGTTGTGCTAATTGATGTGCGGAAATTGACACCTTTGGTAACGGTAGCCTCCGGCATCGCACTCAGCGCGAGTGAAAGTCAATAGTAAATTTTGAGTCGGTTGTCAACTTGTTAGTACCCCGGAATGGTTAAGGTGAGGGCGCGATCGCACCCTCACCTTAACCAGTTTCGTAAGTCTTGAACTAATAACTAATGACTAATGACTAATGACTAATGACTAATGATTACCTTCCTCCGACGACGACATTTTTAATCCGCAGATGAGGGCCGCCGACACTTACGGGCAAGCCACTCTGGCCGCCTTTACCACAACCGCCGTAGGCATAAACCGAGTCGTTTCCTATAGACTCAATATCCTTTAAAGTCTGAAATACATTGCCGCTTAAAGTGACATCGCTCACTGGTTCAGCCAATTTGCCGTCGCGAATCATAAAACCTTGAGCCGCTGCAAAGGTAAACATTTCGCCGTTGGTTTGTCCTCCCAACATCCGCACTGCATAAACTCCTTCGTCAATGTCGGCAACCATTTCGTCAAAAGAATGTTCGCCAGACTCGATCGCAGTATTAGTCATCCGCACCAAAGGCATAAAAGTAGCACTCAGAGCCCGGGCATTTCCCGTCGGACTTTCGCCCATTTTGCCCGCAGTCTCGCGATTGTGCATCCGAGCCGCTAAAACTCCATTTTTAATTAAATGCTTGCACTGAGCCGGCACGCCTTCGTCGTCATATTTCAAAGTTCCCGGCAATCCCGGCACAGTTGCGTCGTCAATTACATTCAATTGTTCGATCGCCACAGGCTTGCCCAAAGTCAACAATTCCTGCATTTTCGGGTTTTCGTAAATGCCGTCTGCTTCCGACAAATGCCCGAAAGCTTCGTGAATAAAAACCCCCGACAAATAAGGGTCTAAAATCACCGGATACTGACCGCCTTTCACCGATTTTGCCTCTAATTGGCCTACAGCTCGAACGGCAGCACTCTTAACACGATCTTCAATATTTGTCAAGACATCGTAATCCGATCGCGAGTGAATCGACTCAAACCCTTGGCGGACGACACCGCCCTCGCCGCGGGCGATCGCTCCGAAACGCCCGGTCACGTCCAAGCGCTCTTGAGCGATGCAAGTACCTTGAGAATTCACAAAATAAGTAATCCCAAATCTATCGCTGTAACCTGCCATTGTTGTCTGAATTCGCGGGTCGTAATCTAACAGCAACTGATTGTAAGATTCGAGCAATTTCCGCTTTTCGGCTAGAGTAATAGAGCGCGGGTCGCGGCCCAATTCCACCGCTACATAATCTTGAATCGGGGTGACATCTGCTAGTAGAGTTTTTTCGCTGCCAACCAAACGAGACTGGACTACAGCTTCTTCAATGCGGTCTTTTAACTCATCTAAACCGTTAAAAGTTACAAAACTCCAGCCACCTTTGTGACAGGCGCGGATGCCGCCGGCGAGACTAAAACTGCGGTTTACAGCATCTAACTGAGGGCCGCGAAAACTAATCGCAGTTGACTCGCTTTGTTCGAGGCGAACTTCTAGATAATCTACGCGATCGCGGTAAGGTGCGATCGCTTCCATCAACTGTTCTTGCATCAAATTGCCCCTATGATAGATTCGGCGTAGCGCTGAAAAAAATTATTGCTAACCTTATTTTAGCTAATAACTCCCGTCTTTCGGGTGCGCGTTCCCCCACCGCTCTGGTGCGGCAGCGCGCACCCTACCCGATAAATGGCGAGTCAGTCGATTTGAGATTTAAAACTTTGTCCACACAACTGATGATTAGAAGCTTGCCGATCGCCGACGTTCGGCGGGTTTCCTAAAACACAAAAAACTCGCGCCCGCTTGCGAAAAGCCCGGTATGGCGAAAATCTTGCATTTGGTTAGAGAAATCAAACTAAACTAAATCTATCTAAATATCTAAAAAATATACCTTAACCGCCGGCAGATGGAATACTTTAAGGTGAAAAAATTCCAAATTTCACCGTATTTAGCAGCAATTTCGGCATCAATAGCAATTTTGGTCGGAGTTGGCATTTTAGATCGCTCAGAACAGCGGCGGTTTTTTCACTACAACCGCGCTAGCACCCTCGATCGCCTCAGCACAGTCCGTTCTAAGCTGGAAGGCTCTTTGAATTCCCGCCTGTTTTTGATGCGGGGTTTGGGGGCTTACCTTTCCAACAACCCAAACATCACCGAAGCCGAGTTTACAGCGACGGCGAGAATTCTGGTGGCACAGCAACCGGGCATTCGCGCCATAACTTTAGTTAAAGGCACGAGGGTCGCTTACATTTATCCACGGGAGGGAAATGAAGCGGTGATCGGAGAGGACTTGACGACGCTACCCGAACACCGGCAAATGGTCAAAGAGGTCATCCGAACCAGAAAAACTTTGCTTGCCGGGCCCGTGAAATTATTGGAGGGGGACGAGACGTTCATCAGCCGATCGCCGATTTTTCTCACACCCTCCGGTGCCGACCCTGAAACAGGAGTTTACTGGGGCTTGACAGGCCTGATCATCGACAAAAATACCCTCATTGAGGAAGCAGGACTCAACGACTCCTCAGCGAAGCTGCAATACGCTCTGCGGGGCAAAGACGGTTCGGGAGCATCCGGCCCTGTGTTTTTCGGTGACGGGTCAATTTTTCAGCACAATCCCGTGCTGCTGGAAGTGACTTTGCCCAACGGTTCCTGGCAGTTGGCCGCAATTCCGGCGGGGGGATGGCGTGCGAATGCGCCGCTTCGGGGGTGGCTGCTCTTTGGAGGCGGCTTGCTGGCTGTTTTCACCGGGGTGGCGGTTTTTAGCTGGGTGTACGGCCGTGCGAAACTGCGATCGAGCGAAGTTAAGTACCGGCTATTAGTTGAGAATGCTAACAGCATGATTGTGCAGTTAGACAGTGAAGGCAACATTACTTTTTTTAACGAGTTTGCTGAAACTTTTTTCGGGTATTCAGAAGCAGAAATCATCGGCAAAAGTGCGATCGGCACAATTATACCGAAAACAGATTTATTTGAAAGTGACCTCGCGACAAAGATTCGAGACTGTTTGGCACAGCCGCAAAAATACTTCCAAAACGAAAATGAAAACATCCGCCGCAATGGAGAAAGGGTGTGGATAGCGTGGACAAATAAACCTTTACTAGATGCGAAGGGAAATGTGGCAGGGCTGCTTTGTATCGGGACGGATATTAGCGATCGCAAACAAGCTGAAATCGCCCTGCAAGGTTCTGAAGCGGAACTTCGAGCTTTGTTCGCTGCCATGAACGACTTAATTTTCGAGCTCGATATTGAGGGACGGTTCCTGAAAGTTGCCCCGACCAATCCCCAATTATTGTACAAGCCGACGGCGGAATTTTCCGGGCAAAAAATCAGCGAATTATTCGAGCCAGAAATGGCCGATATTTTTCACGATAAAATTCGCACCGCCCTTGCTACAAATCAAACCTGTACTTTTGAATATAACCTGGAACTTGCCAGCGTACAAAAGTGGTTTGCCGCTACCATTTCGCCCATGAAAGAAAACACGGTTCTGTGGGTTGCCCGCGACATTACAGAGCGCAAGCGAGCTGAAAATTGGTTAACCGGTCAAAAACAAATTTTAGAAATGATTGCTAAGGGTACTTCTCTGGGCGATACTTTAAATACTTTAGTTGAAATTATCGAGCAACAATCTAGAGATGTCATCGGTTCGATATTGCTTCTAGCTCCAGATGGCGAACATTTACTACATGGAGCTGCGCCTAGTTTGCCCGACAGTTACAATGCTGCTATTCATGGCATAGCTATCGGCCCGGATGTCGGTTCCTGTGGAACTGCTGCCTTTAGCCGCCAACAGGTGATCGTTACAGATATTGCCAGCGATCCTTTGTGGGAAAATTATCGAGATTTAGCCTTGAGTTTTGGACTGAGAGCTTGCTTGTCTACTCCTATTTTCTCATCTCAGGGTCAAGTTTTGGGAACTTTTGGAATATATTATTCCCAAGCGCGCCCGCCCCATTTTTTTGAGATGCAATTGATAGAGGCGATCAGAAGTTTAGCAGGAATTGCGATCGAACGCAACCAGGCAGAAGAAAGTCTCAAACAGCTTAATCAAGAACTAGAAAATAGAGTCAAACAGAGAACTGCTCAATTGATGCAAACTGAAGAACGCTGGCAGTTAGCACTCAAAGGCAACAATGACGGCATTTGGGACTGGAACTTGCAAACAGGGGAACTTTTTGTGTCCGATCGCTTTAAGGAAATCACTGGTTACGAAGATAGTGACATTAGCGATTATAATAACACATGGAATACGAGTTTACATCCCGATGATTTAGAGATGTCTCAGGAACTTCTTCAAGAACACTTGGAGAGAAAAACGCCGCATTACATCACCGAATACCGCTTGTGGTGCTACAACAGCGCTTACAAATGGATATTGAGTCGGGGACAAGCTTTGTGGGACGAATCTGGAAAAGCAGTCCGCATGGTTGGTTCAATTACTGACATTACCGAGCGCAAACAAGCAGAGGAAGCACTGCGAGAAACCGAGGCCAGATTCCAAAAGCTGTCTGCTAATGTGCCGGGAATCATTTATCAATTTTTGTTGTGTCCCGATGGCTATTTCAGTTTTCCTTACATAAGTGGTGCTTGCCGAGAACTTTTAGAGGTAGAACCAGAAGATGTTCTGAAAAATGCGGCTTTGGTAACAGATTTAATTCATCCCGAAGACCGCCAAAATCATGACGAATCTGTTGCTATTTCTGCCCAGAGTTTGCAACCTGGGCAGTGGGAAGGACGGATGGTGCTGCCTTCCGGCAACATTCGTTGGTTTCAGATAAATTCGCGTCCTGAAGCTAAGGACAACGGCGATATTCTTTGGGACGGCATCGCCGTTGATGTTACAGATCGCAAACAAGCTGAATTAGCTTTGCAAGAAAGCCAGCAGTTTATTCAAAAAGTAGCCGATGCTACTCCCGGTATTTTGTATCTCTACGACTTGGAAGAACAGCGAAATATCTACGCTAATAGTTCAGTGCTAGGGCTTTTGGGCTATACCCGCGATGACATTACAGCGATGGATTCGTCAGTCATGCCTCAGTTAATACACCCCGAAGATTTGCCGAAAATTGTCAAACATCACGCGAGCTTTTTAGGAGTTGAAGATGGCGAAATTTGGGAAATTGACTACCGAATGCGGGCCGCAAATGGTCAATTTTTGTGGCTGCAAAGTCGGGATACTATTTTTAGCAGGAATCCTGACGGTCAGGCTAAGGTAATAATTGGATTTTGCCAGGATATTACGACTCGCAAGCAAGCAGAGGAAGCACTGCGACAAAGCGAGGCGCGAGAAAGAGAAAAAGCTCGAGCTTTAGAGTCAGCGCTGCGGTCATTGCGCTCTACTCAAACTCAGCTCATCCAAACTGAAAAAATGTCTTCTTTGGGGCAATTAGTTGCTGGAATTGCTCACGAGATTAATAATCCAGTTAACTTCATTTACGCTAATATTGATTATCTCAACCAGTATACAAAACAGTTGCTCGATCTGGTGAGTCTTTACGCAGATGAGTATCCCGAACCTAATTCAATAATTGTGGAGCGCATTCAAGAGATTGATTTAGATTTCATGGCTGAGGATTTAATAAAACTTGTGGGTTCAATGCAGGTAGGAACCGAGCGCATCCGGCAAATTGTGTTGTCCCTCAGAAATTTCTCGCGACTGGACGAATCCGCCATGAAGCCGGTCGATATTCACGAGGGAATTGAAAGCACTTTGTTAATTTTGCAGCACCGCTTGAAGAGTAGGGACTGTCGCCCGGAAATTGAAGTAATTAAGGAGTTTGGAAAACTGCCACTGGTGGAGTGCTATGCTAGCCAACTGAATCAGGTGTTTATGAATATTATTGCTAATGCAATTGATGCTATTGAAGAACGATATCAAAAGTTATCCGTTCGGGAAGCAGATACAAAGAGTGGCCACATTACTATTTCCACTGGTGTAACCCCCCAGAAGACTGTGAGGGTAGAAATTTCGGACAATGGTACGGGCATTCCCGATGAGATAGTCGATCGAATTTTTAACCCGTTTTTTACTACAAAAGCTGTGGGCAAAGGTACGGGTTTGGGAATGTCTATCGCGCACTCGATTGTGGTGGAAAAGCACAAGGGTAAGATTGACTGTATTTCGTCCATAGGATGCGGAACAACTTTTAAGATTGAGATTCCGATCGACAAACTGTATAAATAGTAGGGTGCGTCAGTCGATTTGAGATTTGAGATTTGAGATTTGAGATTTTAGATATTAGATAGACTCCGCAGTGGTAGGGTGGGTCAGTCGATTTGAGATTTGAGATTTGAGATTTGAGATTGACTCCGCATTGGTAGGGTGGGTTAGCAATTCCTGATTTTCAGGGGCGCAGCGATAAGCTACTCACCCTACAAGTTAAAGACTAAAATAGACGGAAGCTGCGAATGAAGCGGTGCTGCATCAAACCTTTAATTGTAGAAAAATTGACATGATGGGATTAATCCTGGAAGCGCTGCAAGCAATGGGACACAATGTGCGCTGGATGTCTTGGAATTTGTTTTTGAGTTTAGTACCGCTGGGCCTGAGTTTTTGGCTGTTCCGCAAACCTCGATCGCGCTGGCTGCTGTGGGGTACGGGCATTCTCCTGGGCGCTACTTTTTTGCCCAGCATGCGCCATGTTTTGTCCTATCTGAAGCATATTGTGCAAGATGTGGGCAAAACTTACCTTTTGGGGGCGATCGCGATTACACTGGCACTGATGGCTGTAGACATCTGGGTACTGCGGCAGCGCGGAGTTCGCTCTCTCCGCTGGTGGGGCTGTTTTTTCTGGTTTATCGGATTTTTACCCAATGCACCCTACGTTTTAACTGATATCATTCACCTGATCGAGCAGATTAAAGAGGGGAACTCGGTGTGGACTGTGACTCTGGCTTTGATTCCCCAATATCTCGCGTTTATGCTGGCGGGATTTGGAGCTTACGTGCTGTCGGTGATGAATTTGGGTTACTATTTGAAGCAACAGGGTTGGGGTAGATTTATCCTGGTAACGGAGATAACTATACACGCACTTTCGGCGATCGGAATTTATTTAGGGCGATTTATCCGCTTCAACACTTGGGACATTCTTACTAACCCCGATGCGCTGGTTAACAGCGTAATGAACGATTTGATAGGCAAGCGTCCGGTTTTAGTAATGGTTGTAACTTTTGTAGTAATTGCTGTTTTGTATTGGGTAATGAAACAAGTAATTTTAGGGATTAGCCAGCGATTTTACAGGAGCGAATTGCAGTCGGACTTGGCCGGCGATAGCGCAACTTCTTCCAGCTAGAGCGATTTGAGATTTGAGATTAAAGAATTGATTCAACCGATGAATCTAAGACCTTGAACTAAGCTCCCAAATTTGTTCTCTCCACCAGTTAACTCGGCCAACCAGTTTCCGTCGGTGGGTGAGGCAAATTTTTTCGCGAAACTCCGAAATAAATTACTGCTGCTGTTTGTCACAAGAATTGATATGTTAGGGGAGCATCTCAGTTTTGCATTTACAGTGCGAGCGTCCCCGCTCGCGTATTGTACAATACGCGAGCGGGGACGCTCGCACTACAATAAAAAAAATGCTTTTTACAAAACTGAGATGCTCCCATATGTTAGAACAGTCAAAGTAGTTTTGTAAACAGCAAAGATGAATCGATTTGACCGTCAGTTGTGGCAGAGATTTATTGCGATCGCTCAACCTTACTTTTATCCTTTAGAGCCTGGGGGAGGCAGGGTATTTTTGGGATTAGTGGCGCTGTTGTTGATATTTCTCTTCGCTGCGATGTTTGTGTTCGTCAGCGCTGTATGTTTGGGTACTCAAGTCTTATTTCCCCAATTTGTCAATAGTATTGCTGCCGGCTTAGTTACTTTGTTGAAAGGAATTATTAATTCGCCCGCAATTGCGATCGTGGCTTTAATGTTAATTATTCCTTTCAGTGCTTTTGTCTGGTTCAAAGACAGATTGACTGCACACTGGCAGCCCTGGGCTTTATTGACTTTGCTGCTGTTTTTGTCCCTGTCAGTCAGCGGTATGAATGTAATAATTAGTTACGTCGGTAACTTTTTTAACACAGCACTAGCTAAGAAAGACCAGCTCAATTACTGGAAGTATCTGTTTGTGTATGCAGGGGTTTTTATAGTCGGCACTCCCATTGTGGTAATTTATAGGTATACCGAAGATAAATTGGGTATCTACTGGCGGGAGTGGATGACGAATAAGTTCCTCGATAAGTATTTTCAGAATCGGGCTTATTACGAAATAAATTTACACAAGGAAATCGACAATCCAGACCAGCGAATTTCCGAAGATGTCCGATCTTTTACCCGGACAAGTTTGTCATTTATGCTGCTCATCCTGGGTTCAATAGTTAATATTATATCTTTTACTGGTATCCTGTGGTCTATCTCAAAACAACTTTCGATTTTTCTGATTATCTATGCTATTGTGGGCACGACAGCTACTCTAGTTTTTGGTCAAAGATTAGTACCTCTGAATTTCGAGCAACTTAAAAAAGAAGCAAATTTTCGCTACGGACTGGTTCACATTCGCGACAACGCCGAATCTATTGCTTTTTATGGAGGCGAGGAGCAAGAATCATTTCAAATAAAGCAGCGATTTGTGGAAGTATTTCGCAATTTTAATTTGCTAATTGGTTGGCAGCGGAATTTGGATTATTTCACAACTGGATACGGATATGCTGTGGTGATTATTCCGGCTTTGTTTCTGGCTCCAACTTATTTTGCCGATCAAAGTGGTACAATCGAGTTTGGAGATATCACTCAAGCTGGTTTTGCTTTTAGTCAGGTTTTGCGCGCTTTTTCTGTGATTGTAACTCAGATTGAGCCGCTGAGTTCTTTTGCCGCTAGTATCAATCGTTTGACTGTATTTACAGATACTCTGGAAGCGGAAAAAGCGGTATCTCGTGCCGGAGGAACTGCTATAGATGTAGTAGTAGATTCTCAGTTGACACTGGAGCACGTTACTTTAGATACTCCGCAGCATCAAAAGACTTTAATTAGGGATTTGTCGGTAGCAGTGCAGCCCGGTGAAGGACTGTTAATTGTCGGGCAAAGCGGTGCTGGGAAGAGTTCTTTGCTGCGGGCAATTGCGGGTTTGTGGGAATCGGGAACCGGCCGTTTGGCGCGGCCGGAATTGGGGGAAATGCTGTTTTTGCCGCAGCGTCCTTATATGATTTTGGGTAGTTTGCGATCGCAACTTTTGTATCCCAACAGCAGCAGCGAGGTTGATGAGGAAAAATTGCGCCGCGTTTTGGCATCAGTAAACTTAGCAGATTTGCCGGACAGATTGGGCGGTTTTGATGCGGATTTAGATTGGGGTGAGATTTTGTCGCTGGGAGAACAGCAACGTTTAGCTTTTGCTAGATTGTTATTGACGGAACCGAGATACGCTATTTTGGATGAGGCGACAAGTGCTTTGGATTTGAAGAACGAGCAACATTTATACGAGCAGTTGCAAGCCACTAAAACTACGTTTGTGAGTGTCGGCCACCGATTGAGCTTAGTGAAATATCACCAGCAGGTTTTGGAACTTCTGGGCGAGGGGAGTTGGCGGCTGCTTTCGGCCCAAGAATACCGCGCTAGTGCGAAGGTTTTTGGCTGATAAAGTGCTGCTTTCAGGAATTGTGAATTTACCCGGTTGTTGGTTCGCGGTGGGTGGTGGCGCGGTTGGAGATTTATCCTTTGGTTCTACAGATTGATGGCCGCGCCTCCACCCACCCTACAATAGGTTCTACGAGTAGGGACATAGCAACAATTAATGCCGATCGATTCCCGGTTCCTCATACCCTTTTAGATTAAAGAATTAAAGAATTGAAGAATTGGGAATGACTGATTCTGTATGGGTTTGGAACGGGGGCCTACAGTTGCATTCTTTGTTTAAACTGGTATCACAATAGATAATGGGGTATAAATATCTAAAACTGCCCAAACAACAAAAAGCAAGCTGAACGTTGGTAGATTCGATTCAATTGCTCGCCTGCGAGAACTCACACAATATAATAGAAGATAGATTTTTAGTATAGACGAGATTCCTACCTTGACTACTCCGATTCCTCAAAACTTTGTGCAAACGATCGCCAAACAGCGCGGTGTCACAGATGCCGAGTTAGAAACTGTGTTTATGGCTCTCGACGGTCAATCTACAGGGACGATCGCAACCAAGCTTGGCATTAGCGATATCGCCGTTCGCAAAAGACTCGGCGAAGTTTACAAAAAGTTTCAGATCGGGGGGAACGGCCCTGGAAAGCTTTCGGAATTGAGGCATCAGTTGCTGTTTTCATACCACATCGATCAGGGAACGAGCGATTTTAGTCGAGGTAAAGGCTCCCTATTGAAGATGGCGATTGGACACCGACAGGAAGATTGGGGCCAAGCACCGGATGTTTCGGTTTTTTACGGACGGACTGAAGAATTAACTACTTTAAAGCAGTGGATTGTATCAGATAATTGTCGCCTGGTAGCGCTGCTGGGTTTGGCTGGTAGTGGCAAAACAACTCTGTCGGTGCAGTTAGCAAAACAAATACAGAATGAGTTTGATTTTGTGATTTGGCGATCGCTGCGATCGACACCCGCACCATCCGACTTCCTAGGGAGCTTAATTCAACTTTTTTATAACCAACAAAAACCCGATGTGCCGCTCGACCTCAACAGCAAAATTTCGCGCTTGGTCGAGTATCTGCGGAAACACCGCTGTCTGGTAATTTTAGATGATTTTGAAGCGGTTCTCAGACCTGAAGAATTAGCGGGACACTACCGCGAAGGCTGCGAAGGATATCGAGATTTAATCGTGCGGCTGTCTGAGGTCAATCACAATAGCTGTTTACTGCTAGTTAGTTCGGAAGAGCCTACGGAACTGGCTTTGCTGGCGGGAGAAAAAGTGCGGTCTTTAAAACCTGCTATTTCCGAGGAAATAGCGCGGGAAATTTTCAAAGAAAAAGGTTTGTCGGCTCAAGATCGAGAGTTGGAAATCTTGTTATCCCGGTACGGAGGCAATCTGTTAGCATTAAAGATTGTAGCGACAACAATTAACGAGTTTTTTGAGGGGAATGTTTTAAACCTTTTGGAAGCTACGGCTTTATTTATTGAAGAACATATCAGCAATTTGCTCGCGCAGCAGTTCGATCGCATGTCGAGTTCTGAACAAGATATTGCCTACTGGATTGCTATTGCTCAAAACCCAGTTTCCCTGGCGACTTTGCGAGAGCAGATGTTGGTCAATTCATCGCTTTCCGATTTGCTGAAAAATCTCGATTCTCTGGGTCGTCGCTCGCTGATTGACAAAATTAGTGAGGGCGGGGAAACTGTTTTTATGCTTCAGCCTTTGATCGTGCAATATGTAACCGACCGATTAGTCGATCAGATTCGAGCGGAGGTTTTGGAGACGGTTAAGACGCAAGGAATAGAAAGAATGCGGCTGTTGAAAACTCACAAATTGAGCATCAACATTGCTACACGGAAAGGGAATAAAGGCGAGCCAATTAGTTCTATTTTAGAATTAGTAAAAACTCGGTTGCAAGTGTTGTTTGTGAAGACGACAGGCTTGGAAGAACCGCTAAATATCTTGAATAAAGTTGCCTCCGAACTGGAGGATAAATCGATTCTTGAGGTGGGATATGCTAGGGAGAATCTGGCGCAGATTATTTCAGAAATTCAGGGCTAACAAAAAAGCGATCGCCCTTTGACAAAAGCGATCGCCCAATTTTCAACAAAAACAGAATTCGGTAAAATTATTTGACAATGCCAAAAACCGATGCAGATTCAGACCCTGTAATTTTGTCCAAAGCAGGCGATTTTTGAGCTTGGGCAATTTTGGGAACCAAAAGTTGATTCGCATAAATCCGAGGATTTTGTTGAGCAATTTGGATGTAAGATTGGCGGACTTCTGCGTTGACTGCGACAGTCTTGGCATCGTAGACTTGCATGGCCATGTTGGGATAAAAACCAATGCCGACAATCGGTATCAAAAAGCAAAATGCGATCGCCACTTCCCGAGGTTTAGCATCAATAAACGGTGCATCACCAGGCAAAACGCAACTATTACCAAAACAAACCGCTTCATCCAGATTGTTTCTCTGATTCTGCAAATTTAGATCCTCAAGGTCGCAAGCCGCTAGTGTCCCACAGTTGTAAAATAACTGTCGCAGCATCGAGAGCAAATAAATCGGCGTCAAAATCAGTCCCACTGCCGCCAGGAACACTGTCACCGCGCGGAAAGAACCGCTGTACATATCGCTAGTTGCGACGCCCACAAACACTGAGAGTTCGCTAGCAAAACCGCTCATTCCGGGGAGTGCCAAGGATGCCATCGCGCCTGCGGTAAACAAGGCAAACACTTTCGGCATGACTTTCCCAATCTCGCCCATCTCGTCCATGATCATTGTATGGGTGCGATCGTAAGTAACGCCAGCCAGGAAAAACAATACTGAGGCGATTAAACCGTGGGAAATCATTTGCAACAGCGCCCCGTTGATTCCCAAATCCGTGAAGGAAGCAATACCCAACAACACGAATCCCATGTGAGAAATCGACGAATTCGCTAGGCGGCGCTTCATGTTCGATTGGCCGAAGGAATTCAGCGCGCCGTAGATAATATTGACCACGCCGAGCACCGCCATAATCGGTGCAAAGTAAACGTGTGCTTGGGGAAGAAGTTCCAAATTCAGGCGAATCAGTCCGTATCCGCCCATTTTCAGCAATACGCCGGCCAGAATCATCGATACGGGAGAAGATGCTTCACCGTGGGCATCAGGTAGCCAAGTGTGGAAGGGGAAAATCGCCAGTTTCACACCGAAGGCAATCAGCAATCCCGCATAAAGCAGTAATTCTAAACTCAGTGGGTAGTCCTTCAAGCCTAGTTCTACCATGTCGAAGGTGGGGGTGCCTCCGCCGTAGAATGCCATTGCTAAGGCAGCTATCAAAATAAAGATGGAAGCGCCTGCGGTGTAAATCAAGAATTTGGTAGCTGCGTAGCGACGGTTTTGTCCGCCCCAAATCGAGATTAGGAGGTACACCGGAATTAGTTCTAGTTCCCAGACGATGAAGAGCAGCATGATGTCTTGGGCGACGAAGACTCCTATTTGTGCGGAGTACATCACCAGCATCAGGAAGTAGAAGAGTCGCGGCTTGCGATCGACTTCCCAGGCTGCAAAGATTGATAGGGTCGTCACCAATCCCGCCAACAGTACCAACGGCACAGACAGCCCGTCAACGGAAACAGACCAGTTGAAGCCTAAAGAAGGTATCCAGGGATATTGTTCGACGATTTGGAAAGTAGAGATGCTGGGATCGTAATGAGTCCAAAACACCCAGCACATTAATACAAAATCTGCAATGCCTACGCCTAGGGCATACCAGCGCACGGTTTTGCCGTCTGTATCGGGCAGAAAAGGGATGGCGAGGGCAGCTACCAGGGGTAGGATGACAATTGCGGTCAGCCAAGGAAATTGATCCGCTATCATAGTGAGAATAAATACTTAGTTGGAAGTTACCAAAATTATAATACTAAATTTAATTAAAACTTAAGATTTATTCATAAATATTTTTTATATATAGGGCGTGTCATTAATTAGGTTGGTTGACAAAACAGAATTAACGTGTAGTGAGTAGCGATCGGAGGGTTAAGCCAGCCAAATGACTGATGCTGCCAGTAGCGCCGTGTCATCGGGTTTTCCTGAAGCTTGAGTGAGCGATCCGAACCCTACGCACATTCGCCCGCTTTTGTCAACTCTTTTAATTGATGACACACCCTAGATCAACGCGAAGACACATATCACGAATTGCTACACAGGTCAATTGATTTTCGATTTTTTATTTTTGATTTTCGATTCAGGACTTATGAACAACAAAATATAGCGTTTTGTTGGCGCAATCTGCCTGTGGTTGCGCCTATTCTGGTAGATGGTGGGGTAAATTTATCTATGTTAACTAAAATTGCTAGTTCTTGTAAAAACCAAGAAGATTGAAAACTGATATAAGTATTCACAGCGATCGAGATCAAGTCAAAAGCCGATCGCCAAAAGATGCAATTAAAGTGCGATCGACTAATTGCGAGATCCATTTTTCCGGTATACCAGATTCTCCGTAAAAACCCCTCGCCAACAGTCCGTAAACCCCACCAGTTGTATCCGCATCGTCGCCCAAATTTACAGCCAACAAACAGCCTTCAGCAAAAGAAGAACTGTTGTAAAACGCCCAAAGTGCCGATTCCAAAGACTTGACAACATAACCACTACCCTGAATTTCAGGAGGTTGTCGCAATTTAAAAGAACCCGCCGCAATCTCATCAATCTCTGCTACCAGCGGATTTGCCGCCCAATATCCAGCAATCGGTTTTTTTACCGAATCGCCCGGTTGCAACGAAGTATTTTTGTAAAAAAACCAGGTTTCTAGACCTCCATGCGTAAGTCCTACTTTTGTCTAAAGTGTGCGCGGAGTGCCCTGCTAATGACTAATGACTAATGACTAATGACTAATGACTAATGACTAATGACCACTCAGGCTAATATTGATGTTAACCTGTCCCTACCCGAACTCAGACCTGTCCATGACACCCGATGTTTTCCCCGGAGCCGCTGCCGAACCTGCCCCTCAAGCGACACCCGAAGTCAGCCTTGATATGCAAGTCCGCCTTAAAACAGAAGATGGACAGCTACTACTGCTACTCCCCTCAGAAACTAACACCAGTGAATTACCAACAGCCACGGCCTCGACTTGGACTGAACTTTGGCAGCAGCTAAAAGTCAGGCTGAACGCAGGAGAACGCTTTTGGCAGGCAAATGCCGAAGTACAATTGATGGCGAACGATCGACTTTTAGATATCCGCCAACTGCAAGAAATCGCCGATGCCCTCTCGGAAGTGGAACTGCAACTCAAACGAGTCCACACCAGTCGCCGCCAAACCGCCGTTGCTGCTGCTACAGCAGGCTATTGTGTAGAACAGCAGCCTCCGGTTTCTTCCCTGAATAAAGCCACTGCCGAAAAACCGCAATCGCTGGCGGAACCTTTATATTTGCAGATGACAGTGCGATCGGGCGTAGAAATTCGTCATCCGGGCACCGTCGTACTTTTGGGAGACGTAAATCCCGGCGGCTCAGTCATCGCCGGAGGCGATATCCTAGTTTGGGGCCGTTTGCGGGGAGTCGTGCACGCCGGTGCCGGTGGCAACACCAAAAGCGTGATTATGACCTTGCAGATGGAACCGATGGTGATTAGGATTGCTAAGTATGTTGCCAGAGGCCCAGAAACCTCACCCGCTCAGTTTTTCCCGGAAGTCGCCTATGTGACGCCTCAAGGGATTCGGATCGGTAGAGCCTCTGATTTTGACAAATCGCAGTTAGTCGGGGGTAATGGTTAGTTGACAGTTGACAGTTGATAGTTGACAGTTGACAGTTGACAGTTGACAGTTGACAGTTGTTAGTTGGCATTTGTTAGTTGTTACCAATTAGCAATTACCAATTAGCAATTAGCAATTAGCAATTACCAATTACCAATTACCAATTAGCAATAACTAATCTAAAAATCGCTTATGGCTCGCATTATTGTTGTTACATCAGGGAAAGGCGGGGTAGGAAAAACCACCTCCACAGCCAATCTCGGCATGGCTTTAGCTAAGCGGGGGCGCAACGTTGCTGTAATTGATGCCGATTTCGGTCTCAGAAATTTAGACTTGCTGCTGGGCTTAGAAAATCGGATTGTTTACACGGCATTAGAAGTTCTCGCTGGAGAGTGCCGATTAGAGCAAGCTTTGGTGAAAGATAAGCGACAGCCGCGCTTGGTGCTGTTGCCGGCTGCCCAAACTCGGATGAAAGATGCCATCAGCGCCGAGCAGATGAAGCAGCTTGTGGGGATGTTGGGACCAAAATACGACTATATTTTGATCGACTCTCCTGCTGGAATTGAACAAGGCTTTCAAAATGCGATCGCCCCGGCTCAAGAAGGCATCATTGTCACCACTCCCGAAATCGCTGCTGTCCGCGATGCCGATCGAGTCATCGGGCTGCTGGAAGCCAACAACGTCAAGAAAATCAACCTAATCGTCAACCGGATCAGACCCGCAATGGTGCTGGCAAATGATATGATGTCGGTGCAAGACGTGCGGGAAATCCTCGCCATTTCGCTGTTAGGCGTCGTTCCCGACGACGAGCGCGTCATCGTTTCCACCAACCGAGGGGAACCATTAGTATTGTCGGAAACGGCCTCTTTAGCTGGAACAGCCTTCGACAATATTGCCCGCCGCTTAGAAGGCGAAAAAGTTGAATTTCTCGATCTAAATCCCCGTCCCGAAAACTTCTTTACTCGCCTCCGCAAGTTCTTAAATACTAAAATTATGTGATGTGCTCATTGGCGATCGATCTTTAACAGCAGCGACCGCATCACAAAAACTAGCCCAAAATTTCCCCCAGTGACACCAGTTCCCAAAAAGAATGAAACTGTAGACCAGCTCCCAACCTGACGGGAATCACTGATTCCCCCATCGAAAATCGAAAATCGAAAATCGAAAATGGTATGACCTTTTCTATGCCTAACCCTTGACAAACCAGCCCGACCCATGATACACACACTTCTCGAACGACTTTTCCCGCGCACCCCTGACAACAGCCGCGACGAGGTAAAACGGCGCCTCAAACTGGTTCTAGCCCACGATCGCTCAGAACTCAGCCCAGAAATGGTTGAGTCGATGCGCCGAGAAATTCTAGAGGTGGTATCTCGCTACGTGGAAATCGATACCACCGGGTCTGAGTTCTCGCTGGAGAGCGACCAGCGGGCCACAGCACTAATTGCAAATCTCCCGATCCGGCGAGTCAGACTCGAACATCCACCGAGGAATTTGCCCGATAATTTGCCCGATAATTTGCCCGATAATTTGCCCCCGAATCGGCCAGAGAATCGACCCGAATATGTACCGGAGTATGTAGTCGAAATTCTCCCCGACACTACGGAGTGATAGGGATTGAGCTTTTATTGTCAGGCAAAGAGTTCGATTCGAGCCGATCGGCATTTAAATTAAACTATAGCAACCGCTTTCGTCGGTTAGAAAATAGACTAAAATTAGTGGCCAGTTTTGCAGAGCGATCGCGCAGACTTTTGGGCCCAAACTGTACAGTTATACCTCCTTCATCAGGTCATCCGAGCGATCGAGTTAAATGGCATGAAGAAAATCGAAGTTGCTCAAGCGTTGGGAATCCGTCGCAACACCATCGACGCCACAAGTCGATGGTATTGCATCACAGGAGACTTCCAATCGGAGGGCATTGTGGAAACGGCCTGCTAATGGTCACTTGCATCACAAAACAGAGCCAAGTTGCGAGAGTTTGTCAAAATACACAAGCACAATAACCCAAGCTGAGATTACACAACTGTGGGAAGCAGGGCATGATTGCTTTGTACTCATACAAAAAAAATAATTAAGAGTTGTAATCCCTATTGACATCTGCACAGTTAGCTAATATTCTTATTATTTAAGATTTAAAATTCTCCAACTATTTCCAGCAAAAACTTAATAAAGTTTTCCAGTCCGCGCCTCCCTCCATAACCACTTCTAATTCTAATAAAGAGGAAGAGTCAACTACCCAGCATCAAGCGGAGTACCGCTATGACGTGGGCTTGCATCTGAGCTCCACCGCAATTCCGAGAATCTTTGCAGAATCTCAGCTTTAGTTTCACCGCGCGACACATTAGGGGATGCTGACAAGCTCCCCGTACTCGCCCAGTCTTGCCGGACGAGTAACGTTCTCATGGCAATATTTCGCGCACCCACCAAATCAGCATGAAGCTCGTGCCCGCAACATTCACAGCGAAACAATAGCCCTTTTTTAGGTCTATTTGCTACCGAGGTGTGTCCACATTTTGGACAGCTTTGCGAGGTATAATTAGCTGGGACTTTAGTAGCTAAAGAGCCGTTCAAATTAGCTTTGTAGTCAATATAGCCGTGTAATTCGGCAAACGACCATTTAGCTTTATTTCGATTAGCTCTTCGCTGTTTTCTGCTAGCCTTTTTGCCCGAATTGGACTTGGTTCTATCCCGTATTCCGGTGAGGTTTTCTAGTCCAATTAGGGTGTTACGTTTGGCAATATCCTTACTGATCTGGTGGTTTACATCAGCGATAAACCGTCTTTCTCTTCCCGACAAAGCAATTAGCCTGCGCTTTGCCGAACGAGTGCCTTTACGCTGAAGAGTTATCCGTGCTTTGTGATAGCGGTTGGCTTTATGTCTAGCTTCTGAACCAGAGTAAAATTTAGACTTGTTTTGTAAGTCTGTTTCTACGGCTAAGTAGCGCATTCCCACGTCAACGCCAGAAATTCTGGTTATTTTCAGTGGGTCGAGTTCAGGGGTTTCTACCTCAATACTTACCATCAAATAGTAAACTTTAGAGGAACGCTGATAGACAATTTTAGCTGCTCCAACCTTGGAACCATTGGCAATCAAATCTAGATGTTTGTTGTAGCCCTCATACGAGACTACTATTCTACCAGCTAGGGTGATAATACTCACCCTTTGCTCGGATTTAAACGAGTAATCGCGTTGATAATTTAAGGTACAGGTTCGAGAGATATATTTAGGAGGTTGGTCTAGTCCTTTGTACCGTTTCTTGGTGTACCCTTTAGCAATACCATCGTTAGATTGTTTTACTTTAGTCCAGAGAGTTTTGTAAGTTGCCGAAACTTGTCTTGGTACATTACAAGCCATCTGAGCACCGAGTCCAAATCGAACTCGCAATTCATTGTAGACAGCCTTTTGCAACTTAGCGCCATTGCTGGTTTTGTTCGCATCAAAAGCAACTCGCGAAGTATGATTCAAGGCATCGCGATAAGCCAAGGTAGTCTGAGACACCAGAGCTTTTTGCTCGGCATTCAGGTTTAGCTTTAACTTGGCGGTGATTATTTGAGGCATTACTTTCACGAACTCTGGGAAAATTCTATCTCGTGAAGACACCAAAAGCAAGTGGTGTAGTAAAAATCATCTGTTCGCTCATCGACCGCCCCTCACCCTTCCGACACATAAAGTCATCGGTTTGGTTCGGGGCGGCTCTCTTCGCTCACGCCAATTCCTCCCGACGCTCACCTGGGTACAGGTAGAGCGCGGGACTCCTTTGGGTTTAGTTGAAAAAATTTCACCCGGTCTCTCAGAAGTATTCATAGGACTCGGATGGGACGTTAAAGCTACAGACACGGGTTCTGACTTTGACCTAGACTCATCATTGTTCCTCTTAGGTGCTAACGAAAAATTAATTTCTGACAACCACTTCATTTTTTATAACAATCTCACAAGTCCAGATCCCGACAAATCAGTGCAGCACCTGGGAGATCATCTCACGGGGGCGGGCGAGGGGGATGATGAAGTTATCAAAATCAACCTCAAAAAAGTGCCTAATGATGTCCAAAAAATTCTTGTAACTGTAACCATCCAGGAAGCACAGCAACGCCATCAAAATTTTGGTCAGGTGCAAAATGCCTTCGTGCGGATCGTTAATGCCCAAACACAACAGGAAGCTGTTCGCTATGACTTGGTAGAAGATTATTCCATAGAGACAGCACTGATCATGGCCGAACTCTACCGGAAAGACGGCGAGTGGCGTCTCAATGCAGTGGGATCAGGTTATCAAGGTGGTTTACAAGCATTACTCGATCGCTATAGCTAATATCATTTCCGTTTAATTTGGAATTATATCCGATCGACTTCCGTAGGGGCGGGTTCACCGACAATATTTGGCTAAAACCAACAATCTCATAAACCCGCCCCGTCCATACAATTCCGATACAACCGGATTTGATATAAAAAGGTAAAACACATGGGAATTAACCTACAAAAAGGACAGCGCATCTCGCTTTCCAAAGAAGCGCCAGGGCTAACAAAACTGATGTGCGGATTAGGGTGGGATGTGGCGAAACGCTCCGGTGGAGGTTTGTTTGGGGCTTTTAGCAGTGCTCCAGATTATGACTTGGATGCCTCAGTGATTTGTTTAGATCAAAATGGCAAAGTGAATAATAATGCCAACATCATTTATTTTAGCAATCTCTCCCACCGTTCAGGAGCTATTACACATCTAGGTGATAATCGCACAGGGGCGGGAGACGGGGATGACGAGCAAATACTCATCGATTTATCTCGGATGCCTTCGGAAATTGTAAAACTGGTTTTCACAGTTAACATTTACGATTGCACGGCACGTAAGCAAGACTTCGGACAAGTTCAAAATGCGTTTGTGCGTTTGGTTAATACGTCTAATAATCAAGAACTCGCAAAATACAACCTATCAGGTTCTGAATACAAAGGCATGACGGGGATGCTGATGGCAGAAATCTACAAGCATAATAATGAGTGGAAAATGGCAGCCATCGGTAACGGTGTTAAGGTTAATGGGTTACAGGAACTTGTGAAAACCTATGCTTAACAACTCGCTCAATACCTAGATGCTTTATACTTGCTGGAATCAGACACTGAATCAATGTCTCTGTACGATCGCCTAGACCTAACCAAACACAATCGCAAGCTAAAACTCCCCCTCTCTCAACGGCTAAACCTGACTAGAGCCCCCAAACTCCGCTGTCACGGCTGTCGTTCCCGTATCCAGCCTCAGTGGGAGTTTTGCCCTTCCTGTGGAAGAGTTCTAATTGATAAGGATAGCGATTTCCGCCGTTGTATTTGGGTAGATGTATCAGGAATGGATGTCGCACCCGAAAATAAAGAAGCGATATTTTCCTTACTGATGGACGCTTTCTCCAAACTCTACGGCGCATTTAGAAGCGTCAAGGTATTTTTGACATCCGATCCCCCCGATCGCAAAGAGTGGGGCGAAGATTTTACTCATGTTTATATATTCGTTGATAGCCAGCCGGTTGACTATCTCGGCGTGGCTAGCTTCAAATCGGGAATGGTTACAGATCGGGCGATTATTCGGATTGACCAAGTATTCTATGCTTCTTGCAATGCCAGCCTTAGTCTCAATCAACTATCTAACTTAATTGCAAATACCATTGCCCATGAAATAGGACATACACTCGGACTCGATCATTCTGCACTTCCGACCGATGTCATGCACAATGGACTCGTTCATAGTGTTCATAGTTTAATGCCTCCCTCATTTCACGCAGAGCAAATAAACTCAATGAACAATGCTATTCGCAGATATAAAGCCTTGAATAATTGATTGGCTAGAACCAACCATAAAATAGCTGAATTTAGAGATCGAATTCCCCAGGATTAATGCCCACAGCATGGCAAGCTTCTTTGACAACCTTCTTTTCATCTTTGTCAAAATTACCATCCGCACCACCGATAATAATGCCAATTTGGATGACGGCACGACCTTGGTCTAGTTTTTTATTAAGTTTCCCTATCGCTTGGATAGCCTCAATTTTACCAAAATCGAAGTCTTGTGATAGCTTCTCACAATAAAAATCAAATTTTTGCTTCAACTCCGACGCCGGAAAAATTTGGAGTGTTTGATTGGAAATTATTAGAGCAGCCGTTTTTTGTCTTTCCTCGGTATTGATAGTGCCATCAGCAGCAGCAATCAATGCACATATTGCCATTGAGGCATCAGCAAAATCATTGTTTTTAAACTTGGAAATATTGGTTTGCAGAGAATCATTGATTTGTGATACGTTCTGCTTTAATTTCTCCCAGAAAGTCATTTTTTCTCCTGTTTGGTGAATGAGATATGAGGTTTATGACCGGAGTCACAGTAATCTAAGCTGCTCTTAACTTGCCCAGCAATTGCCAGGCCCTGTAAGACCCTTAAGTTGATGAATTACACTCCTGTAGTGTATCATGGTTCTTTAGTTTTTAGATTAATCAAGTCTATCTTCATAACTAATCGCTCTTTCACAGGTTTTTTCGTGGTCTATCTTACTTAATAATTAATCGCTCTTTCCAGAGTATCTTGTAACTGAAGTTCTAACGGTCGGTCAGAGCGAATTTTCAAACCCGGTAAATCGTGTTTGACTAACGTTTTGTCGCCGGTTTCAGCAGTTGCCAACGGCCAGAGCACCCAGCGGCTGCCAGGGGAAAGAGTGCTTAAACTTGCAGAGTTTTGAGTCAACCAAATTATCGGCAGTTTCGACCGATTATCGATCGCATCTTCCCCAGCATTAACCGCCGCTAAAGTTTCCAAAACTACCCGGTTCCCCGATACGAGTCCAGTTCCGGCAGTCCAAAGTTTGACGTTTAACAGGCGCTTGCTAGCATAGAAGTAAAGAGACGCAGCTACTGTCACGGCTCGTTCAAATTCTTCTGGCTGCCACGCTGCAGCGCTGTCGAGAGCAATAATAATTTCTTGACCCCCGGCTGCAACTTCTAACTCTCTCACCCGCAGTTCTCCGTAGCGGGCACTGGTGCGCCAGTGAATCAGGCGGGTGGGGTCTCCGTGGCGGTAAGGTCTCAGGTTGCGGGTGAGGCCTTCGGTAGCAGTTTGCGATCGACTACGATTGTAAAATTGCGGGCTGTCTTCTTGACCGATGCGATCGATCAAAGGACAAGTGCTCAACGGCAAAACTTGTGGATACACAACCGCCACCGCTTTGACTGGGCGGCTGCGTCGGCACCAAAACAACCCTAAAGGCGCCGCCGTCCTCAAGTTTACCTCTTGCCACCGATAGACGCCGCGCTGCCGGACTTCCAGATAGTATGTATGCCTGTATATACTGTTAGGCTCTATGACTTCGATCGGGCGGACAACCGGTTCTCCCAGTACAAACGGCAAGATGTCTATCACTTGCAACAGAGTCTTAGGTTGGCGGGCGCGATTTTCGATTTCTAGTTCTACGGTGATTTGATCGCCCGCACTCACCGGTTCGATCGGGCGGCGACGGACTTCCAGCGAACGGAGCGATTTTCCCGGCAAAACCGCCGCTACTCCCAACAGCGCCAAACCCCCACCGCTGAGCACGTACAGCCACCCAGACATTGTATTAGTCGCTGACCCAAAAAAGAAAACCGTCATCCCCGACAGTAGCCAACCCGCGTAGGCAGGGGTAACAGCACGATTTTCGAGCCAGTCGGCGATTTTGTGACCGATGTTCATAAAAAAAGTTCGGTAAGTGGGAAACGAGCGAGACTTTAGTCCTGAGAGGAAAACGACCCGGCGATTTCAATCGCCTTGAATCCCCTTTCGGGGTTGGAGAGGTATGGTTGCCTCCCCGGTGAGGTATGGCTGCCTCAATCTCCCTTTCGGGGTAATGTTCGCTTTGCCACTGTTATAAAGGCTTGTTCGGCTTACAGCACTGTTTCAGGGACTTTAAAACTGTTTAACTGTAAACAACAGAGCGGAAAACTAGCGTCGCATTCACCGGTGTTATGACCTAAATAACGTAGTCAGCTAAGACTTAGGCGGGTCAGTACAGCTTGCTTGATCTCTCTTACAAGCTCAGTGGCTTTAGCCCGCTCGTTACTGACAGGAGTTGAAATTGTTAATTACTCGATCGCCCCATCAAGCCTAATTGTAAAATATTCTCAGCATTTAACACCGAATTAGCTGCGAGCGATAAAATTAGAAATCGGGCCTTTTTTCGCAATTAATACATTGACCGCGCCCAACAACGGATACAAGCCCCAACACTCGCTTTGTGGAGATACCCCAATTTTAGAGCTTAGTTCAAGCTCCCAGATTAATCTGTCGAGTAAATCTAAAATCTAAAATCTAAAATCTAAAATCGATTGACTGGAGACCAAAAAATGAACCCATTAAACAATCCTACACCCCTTCAACCAGAGGCTCAAGGCCGCCGACGAACACCGCCCCCGCCCCCGCCCTTGGCTGCAACTCCCGCGCCGCCTCCACCTGCGCCGAGTGCGCCCCCCGCAGCCCAGCAGCAGCGGCCTGTCGAGACACCCGTCAGTACGATCGAACAAATGGTCAGAGATGCCCATGCAGCGAGCGCTTCCGACATTCACATCCGAGTCGGCCAAGTACCTCGATTTCGGATTCGGGGCGTGATGCAAGTAGCAACTAACCACCCCAAAGTAACCCCAGAAATTTTTGAAAATTACCTAGCCGAAATTCTCACCCCCGAACAGCGAAAACAATTTGCAACTACCAAGGAATTAGACTCAGCAATTTTTTACCCTGGCTTCGTGCGGTGTCGGCTAAACTGTTTTGATTCCCTCAGCGGCGGTGCCCTAGTATTGCGGTTGATTAGTTTGGAAATACCTACTATCGATTCCTTGAGGTTGCCAGAAGTTTTCAAAAATATCATTTTGCGATCGCAGGGATTAATATTGGTTACGGGGCCTACCGGTTCGGGGAAATCGACAACCGTAGCTGCGATGATCGACCACCTCAATCAGATGGAGCAAAAGCACGTAGTTACAATTGAAGACCCGATCGAATTCATTCACCCTTCTAAAAAATGCTTGGTCAGCCAGCGGGAAGTCGGCTTGCATACCCACGAGTTTCAGCAGGCTTTGCGCGCTGTTTTGCGGGAAGATCCCGATGTAATTCTGATCGGGGAAATGCGCGATCGCGTTACCATCAATACAGCGTTGCAAGCCGCTCAAACTGGTCACTTAGTATTGGGAACTCTCCACACTCGCAGCGCCATTAACGCTATTAACCGGTTGTTGAACCTCTACCCGCCCGAAGAACAACAGGCGATGCGGATTCAAATTTGCGATTCTTTAGTAGCGGTAATTGCCCAACTTTTGCTGCCAACAGTTGACAACCGTCGAGTAGCAGTTCACGATATTTTGGTGAATACACCTGCCATGCACGATTACTTGATGAAAGGTGCTGATGATGAAGCTTTCCGATTAATGGAGCATGATACTTACGAAGGAATGCAGATTATCAACCAGGGTCTTTACAAACTCGTGCTTGAAGGCAGAGTGACGATCGAAGAAGCAGCCAAAACTTCTCCCGAAGCCAGCGATTTAGACCGTCGCTTGCGGACAGGAGGCTACGATGTTGGGGACGCTCGTGGCTTTGAAGGCAGCAAAAAAGAACGCATTGTTCGCGCCTAGTAGCAGCACCCATACAGGGGTAGGCACAGCAGGACTACCCCACCCATCAAATAACAAGATTTTCCGCACACGGAAATATTCGGTTAAAGCTTTTGTGCGTATTTTTACTTAAAATTTAACTTTATTTAGTAACAATAAATACATTTTAATTAAAGAGTAAAATGCTAGAATCAGTGTCGAGTTTATTGTTAAGTTTTTTAAACGTAGACCTTACTTTACATAAACTTTAAAATTGCGTGAAAACTCGCAGGTGATTGCAAAGAAATAGTAAAGATATGTTCTGAGTATTGCCAACACTCAGCAATTTAAGTATATAGTTGTAGTGACCAATTTTGGACAGAGAACATTCCGACTTTGCCGATATTTGCCGATCGCAAAAGTAAGCAGGTTAAAAAAGCGCTTAATAAAACTACAAGCAGAGCCGCTCGCGTGTCTTTCCAATTAAGTAGCTTTCCGTCGAAAAAATCCTAAAACCAAGCAGACTTTTAAAGATTCGGTTCCTCGAGAATTTGTTTAACAACGCGCTTATCAGCAGCGGTATTTCTAGAATTTAAAGGAGAAAAAAAAGTGAAGAGTGCATTTAACGAAAGAGAAGTGTTTGAAGGTGCCAGCAAAGCGGAAATAATTGAGCGCATCCAGCAGCTAGTTCCGCCCGGTTCGCCGGAACCGCAAGATCCTGAAATCCTCGCAGCCTTACAAACTCTCACCGCACAGCTAATCGCAGCCTATCAAGCCGACGGACAATTAGAAAGCGAACCTTTTAGCGACGTGCGCGGTCGCACTATTCACCTATACGCATCCGCAGTCACCAGCCAAATCAACGGAAAAACCATCCTCATCACCGGTGGAGAAGGATGTGTCGGTCGTTTCTTAATCGAAAAACTCCTCGAATTAGGCGCAACTAAAATCATTTCCGCAGACAACGCCCGATGTCAAAACCCCGAAGAAAATCTCCCGCTTTTTAACCGAGAAGGTGCTGTAACTTTCTATGCCGCCGACATTCGCAACTTGGAGGCGCTCAAACACATATTTGAGGTAGAAAAACCAGAAATTGTTTTTCACCTAGCAGCCCAACGCCAACCCGGACTAGCTGAAATCAAAATCCGAGAAACAGTTACAACCAGCCTGTTAGGATGTAAACACGTCATTCAACTCTGCGAAGAATACGGCGTAGAACACTGCATCTTCTCTTCTACAGGCAAAACATCTCGATATTTTACAACCGAAGTTTACGCCGCCTCCAAGAAGTTTGCCGAATGGCAATTTGCCAAAGCAGCTCAAGAAGGAGATGTGACTTACGGGATGGTTCGCTTTACTCATATGTTGGAAAATAGCTTGTTCTGCGAGCAAATGTCCAAAAAAGTAGAGCAAGGTAAAACTGTCAACGTTCACGCTCCCCACCGCTACGTAACTGCTCAAAATCTTATCGAAGCCGTACATTTATTGCTGAATTCTCTGGTTGTGTCCGTTCCCGGAAAACTGAAATTTGTTGCCGTAAGTAATCTCGGTTGGCCGACAGAAACCTTGGAAGTAGCTCTTTATAAAATTCTTGAATCAGGCAAAAATCTGCCGATTTATTTTCAAGGACTTTTGCCGGGATACGAAGAACCGTTTTTCCTTGGACAGTTTGACTGGAAAAAGCCTACCGACATTCACCTCCTAATTAATGTGTTGGAAGATCCTTTTAGAAGTGTGAACGATACTGGCGACATGGTGAGTGTAGAATTAGCTCCTTTTTCTTTGGGCGTGTTAGATAAACAAGTGTCGAAGCTGGAAAGCTTAATCATCGATCCAGATTTCCCCGAAGTGCAAATCAAGCACGCTCTTGTCGCAGCGGAAAAAGAAGTGATTGCTTCCTCTTTTGCGTGGAGTGCCCCTGAAGACTTGTTGAAGATTTTGCAGTGGGGAATCAATCCCAAGAAATTGCAAGGTTACGGAACAGAAATCGCTGACTATAGCGAGATTATCGAACTCCTCCTGCAAGGAATCTGCGGGCGACTTAACCAAGAAGTCTTGCACAGTGCTGGAGTTACGGCAGATGAGTTTGATGACTTAGTTGAGAGTCTTTCTACGCTGAATTTGATTCAAGCAGAAGTGGGATATTTGCGATCGGTGTCGAGATATCTCAGAGAATTTGCACCCCCCGCACAGTTCACCAGCAAAAAATCTGAACCTGTTGCTATCCGCGATGCAGCGTAGCTTGAACATAGTTTTGAGTTGGGAGATTGCTTCCTGAGTGCCCACCCACAGCGGATGAATGAGTGATATCAATTCCGGTTGCACGAGCGAAATGATTGTTGACAGTTGACAGTTGACAGTTGACAGTTGACAGTTGACAGTTGACAGTTGACAGTTGACAGTTGACAGTTGACA
>NZ_JAUBOX010000047.1:54990-56119 GCF_036700445.1 Microcoleus sp. T3_B1 | reverse complement strand
AAGAGTGAATTTTCTTGTGGAACAGGCATCTTGCCTGTTCCTAAAAAGCTTATTGAGAATGGTGCAACATCTCAGTTTAAACCGACTGGGGAGATATTGCAATGCTTGTTCAAAAATGTGTCTTTCAGTCCTCTTTGAGAGGACTTTTGCTATGAGACGGGGGTTTTCAACCCCCGGCGGACTTGTGGGTTAGCGTGGGGAATTTGGCGCGGGTGATTGCGATCGATTATCGCGGATTTGCGATCTAATTTCTCTCGTTAGGTGGCGATAAACCGAGTTTCTGCGACAAGTTTCAGTTGAGTACGATAAATATCGGAAGAAACCCGGTTCCGGGGATTAGCTGCGTGGCGAGAAACCGGGTTTCTGCCACAATTTTCCGCCTCGCACGAGAAATATCGGAAGAAACCCGGTTTCTGAGCGTGCGATATTTTTGAGAAAATTGTCAGAAAGTGCGAGTTATAATAAAACCAACCTAGTTGGCGATAATATCAACGATGGAAACTATAACCCTCAACCTACCTGCATCCGTCGCTTTAACCGACGAACAATTTTATCAATTGTCCATCGCTAATGAAGAGTGGCGATTAGAACAAACCCCCGAAGGAGAACTAATTATTATGCCTCCAACAGGCGGCGAAAGCGGCATCAGAAATTCGGATTTGACTACAGACCTAAATTTGTGGAATCGTCAGACTCGATTGGGAAAAGTCTTTGACTCTTCCACTGTCTTTCAATTACCCAACGGTGCGAAGCGTTCCCCTGATGCTGCTTGGGTACTCCTAGAACGTTGGGAAGCATTATCCGCAGAAGATAAGCGCAAATTTCCTCCCCTGTGCCCGGACTTTGTAATAGAATTGCGTTCCCAAACTGATTCCCTAGAAACATTGCGGGCTAAAATGCGGTATTATCGAACTAACGGCTGTCGCTTAGGTTGGCTAATTGACCCGCAAACGCCTTTAGTAGAAATCTATCGGTTGTCTGAAGAGGTAGCAGAAGTGATTAATTTCTCTTTTGACCAACCGCCTACACTTTCGGGTGAAGATGTACTTCCCGGATTTCTTCTAGATATTACACCTATTCTCAATCCTTGAATCTCGCTCCATTTTCTTTAGTTGGTTGGCAAGAAACC